>NZ_JBFAOC010000011.1:0-188162 GCF_040675055.1 Micromonospora sp. NPDC049662 | reverse complement strand
ACTCGGCCTCGCCGTCGACGGCGACGAAGCCGAACTCGAAGACCTCGTCAAGGCCCGCACCGTACGCACCATGGTCGACTGGCTCAACCAGAAGATCCGGTCGACGACGGGTACGACCGTGATCCACGCGACCTCCGTACTCGGCCCGGCGAACGGGGTGGCGCACTCCACCACTGTCGTCACGACCGGCACTGCCGTGATGACCCGTCCCGACTTCCAGACCGCGATCCTCGACGTGATCAGCGAACGCACCGGCTACCCGGTGGACCTGATCGAACTCGACCTGGACCTCGAAGCCGACCTCAGCATCGACTCCATCAAACGCGCCGAAGTCGCCGGCGAGGTCGCCGCACGACTCGGCCTCGCCGTCGACGGCGACGAAGCCGAACTCGAAGACCTCGTCAAGGCCCGCACCGTACGCACCATGGTCGACTGGCTCAACCAGAAGACGCAGGAGGTGACCGCCTCGGCGCCGTCGCCGAGTAACGGCGCGCTGGCCCTCACCGCACCGACACCGATGGTGGCACCACCCGCCGGAGCGCCCTCGGCCCTGGCCACCATGAGCCCGGCCATCGCACCCGCGCCGGTCCCCGCTGTTTCGGTCACCGCCAGCGGTCCGGCCGGGATCACACCGAAGCGGCTGCTGCCCCTGGCGACGGTGGTCGCGGGACCTCCCGGCGCGGACACCGGCGCCCCACCGGCCGGGCAGCCGGCCGACGTGCTCGCCGGAACGCGTTTCCTCATCACCGGCGCCAGCCCGGCGCTGCCGTACCTCGCCGAACTGCTCCAGGAGCAGGGCGCGGCCGGGCAGACGGGTGTGCTGGACGAGAGGCAGGCCGACCAGCTCGCCGGCTTCGACGGGCTGATCCTGCTGGACGGTCTGGACGGCGCCGGAGCACCCCTGCTGCCCGACGTCTTCCCGTTCCTCAAGCAGGCGCTCGCCGCCGGTCCCCGCTGGCTGCTCGCGGCAGGACCGGTCGGCGGCACCGAACGGAGCGACGGCCTGGCCGGCCTGTTCCGTACCATTTCCAGGGAGTACCCACAGGTGGCGGCCAGGTACGTCCAGGTGGACGGTGCCGCCGAACCGCAGCAGATCGCCCGACACCTGATCGACGAGCTGCTGGTCCCCGGGGAGACCCCGACCGTCGTGCGGCGCGAGACCGAGCGGACAACTGTCTCCCTCACCCCGGTGGCGCTGGGCGCGGTGGCGACCAGCGGTGCCGGGCCGGCCGGTGACGGCGCCTCCGAGGCCGCCGCGATCGGCCTCGACCGGGATTCGGTGGTGGTGCTGGTCGGCGGGGCTCGCGGGATCACGCCCTGGTTCGCCCGCGCGGTGGCCATGGCGAGCCGCTGCCGGATCGAGCTGGTCGGCCGCACACCGCTGCCGACCGGGCCGGAGGATCCGGACCTGGTGTCGGCCCGGGACAAGGCGTCGTTGCGTGCCGCGCTCGCCGGCCGGGGTCTGCGGTCACCGGCGCAGATCGAACACACCGCGCAGGCGATCCTGGCCGCCCGCGAGGTCGGGACGACCCTCGCCGAACTGCGGGAACTGGGCAGCGAGGTGCGCTACCACGCCCTCGACGTACGGGACGCGTCGGCGATCCGCCGCCTGCTGCTGGACGTCGAGCGTACGCACGGTCGGGTCGACGGCGTGGTCTACGCGGCCGGCGTGATCGAGGACAAGCTGATCGCGCAGAAGGACCCACAGTCGTTCGCCCGGGTGTTCGGCACCAAGGTCGACGGTGCCCGTTCGGTACTGGGCGGCCTGGACGAGCTGAACTCGCCCCCTCGGTTCGTGGTGCTGTTCGGCAGCATCGCCGCGGCATACGGCAATCGAGGTCAGAGCGACTACGCCGCGGCGAACGACGCGGTCGACGCGATCGGCGCCCGCTGGGCGGCCAGCACCGGCAACCGCTGTCTGACCGTGCACTGGGGGCCGTGGGCACCTGGCGCCGGGCACGGCGGGATGGTCAGCGACGAGCTGAGTCGGGAGTACGCGCGCCGCGGCATCGATCTGATCGACCCCGAAGCGGGTGCCTTCAGCCTGCTGAGCGAGTTGGCGTGGGGCGACCCGAAGATCAATTCCGTGGTCTACACCGCCTCCGGCTGGTGATCGTCCAGCGGATGCGGCGGTACCCGCGCCGCACACCCGGTACGCCCGTCGACGGTGGAGCGAGAGGCCGAAAATGAACACGAGTACCGATCGGAGCGACCCGATCGCGATCGTCGGGATGGCGGCGGTGATGCCCGGCGCCGGCAACCTGGAGAGCTACTGGCGCAATCTCGTCGACGGGGTGGACGCGATCACCGACGTGCCGGCGAACCGGTGGGACGAGGAGTTCTACGACCCGGAGCAGGCCCACCGGCCGGACCGGATGTACTGCCGGCGCGGCGGGTTCGTCGACGAGTTCGCGACCTTCGAGCCGCTGCGGTTCGGCATCATGCCCGCCTCGGTCGCGGACATCGAACCGGACCAGCTCATCGCCCTGAACGTGGCCGCCGCCGCGATCGACGATGCCGGCGGCGCGGACCGACTGCCCGGCGGCGACCGGGTCGGAGTGATCCTCGGGCGGGGCGGCATCCTCAGTCCGGCTCAGGCCCGCTACGCCCAACGGGTGCGGATGTCGAGCCAGGTCATCCAGGTGCTGCGGGAGCTGATTCCGGAGCTGGACCAGAGCCGGCTCGACCTGGTGCGCGAGAAGTTCGACGAGCGGCTCGGCCCGTACCAGCCGGAGGGGACGATCGGTCTGGTGCCGAACCTGGCCGCGTCCCGGGTGGCCAACCGGCTCAACCTACGCGGTCCGGCGTACACCCTGGACGCGGCCTGCGCCTCGTCGCTGATCGCGGTCGACCAGGCGATCACCGAGCTGCGCAGCGGACGGTTGGACGCCGTCCTGGCCGGTGGAGTGCACCACGTGCACGACATCAGCTTCTGGTCGGTGTTCAACCAGTTGCGGGCGCTGTCCAGGCGCGGTGAGAGCCGGCCCTTCCACCGGGAGTCCGACGGCCTGCTGATCGGCGAGGGCACGGGTGTGGTCGTACTCAAGCGGTGGTCCGACGCTGTCCGGGACGGCGACCGGGTGTACTCCGTCATCCGGGGCAGCGGGATGTCCAGCGACGGCCGCTCGGCGAGCATGTTCAACCCGGCCTCCTCCGGACAGGTGCTGGCCATCCGGCGGGCCTGGGAAGCGGCGGGGCTGGACCCGACCGCGCCGGACGCGCTGGGGTTGCTGGAGGCGCACGGCACCGGCACACCCACCGGCGACGCGGCCGAACTGGTCTCGGTCGCCGAGGTCTTCGGACCGCATTCGGGCGACGGGCCACGCCCGGTGATCGGATCGGTCAAGTCGATGATCGGGCACACCATGCCGGCCGCCGGCATCGCCGGCCTGATCAAGGCGACGCTCGCGGTGTACCGGGGAGTCCTGCCGCCCACGCTGCACTGCGACGATCCACGCTCGGAGATGGCCGCGACCCGGTTCGCCCCGATCCCCACCGCCCGCCCGTGGGAGAGCGACGGGCCGCGTCGGGCCGGGGTGAACGCCTTCGGCTTCGGCGGCATCAACGCACACGTCATCATCGAGCAGGCGCCCGAACCCGCCGGTGTACGGCAGCGGCCGACCGCCGGGCAGCCGTTGGCGGTGGGTGGAGCGAGTGTCGGACGAGACACCGCGCCGACCACGGGCAGCTCGACGGTTGCGGTGACCGAGCCCGACCAGGTGCTCTGGCTCGCCGCGCCGGACCCCGCCCAATTGGCCGGCCTGCTGGCCCGCAGCGACCACGAGGTGCGGGCCCTCGGCGTCGAACGGGCCCGGAGCAACCGGCCCGCCAACGGGGCCGAAGCATGCCGACTCGGCATCGTCAGCCCGACCGACAAGCTGCTGGCCGTCGCCCGCAAGACGGTCGCCCGCGGTCAGGCCTGGCGGGGCGGACGGGACATCTGGTTCAGCCCGTCACCGCTGCTGGCCGCCGGCACCGGACGCCTCGCCTTCGTCTTCCCCGGCCTGGAGGCGGAGTTCGCGCCCCGTACCGCGGACATCGCCGCGCACCTCGGACTGCCGGACCGGCAGTGGTCCGCCTCGGACCTGGGCCGGCACGGCGCCGGGCTGATCGAGGTCGGCAAACTCCTCGACAGGGCGCTGCGCCACCTCGGCGTGCTACCGGACGCGGTCGCCGGACACAGCATCGGCGAGTGGACCGCCGCGGCGACCAGCGGGCAGATCAGCACGGCGGCGATGGACGACTTTCTGGAACTGTTCCACGCCGACTCGGTCGAGGTCTCCGGATACGTGTTCGCCGCCGTGGGAGCTGGCGCGGACCGGGTCACCCCGATGCTGGGTGACTTTCCGGGGGTGGTGCTCTCCCACGACAACGCCCCGGGGCAGTCGGTGGTGAACGGCCCCGAACCCCAGGTGGACCGGCTGGTCGAGGCCCTGCGTACGGAGAACGTGCTGTGTCAGAAGTTGCCGTTCCGGTCGGCCTTCCACACCCCCGTGTTCGTCGACGGCCTGCAGTCGATCGGCGCGGCGCTGCGGCGGTGGGAGGTACACCCGACCCGGATACCGGTCTGGTCGGCGACCCTGGCGGCACCGTTCCCCGCTGACGAGGCGCAGGTCAACGCCCTGTTCGTCAGACACATGATGGAGCCGGTCTGGTTCCGTCAGACCGTCGCGGCGATGTACGACGCCGGGGTACGGGTCTTCCTCCAGGTCGGTGCGGGACAGCTCGCCTCGCTGATCAGCGACAACCTGCGCGGGCGTGAGCATCTCGCGATGCCGGTGAACGTGAAGCACCGCAGCGGGCTGGACCAGCTCCGCCGGGTCGCCACCGCGATCTGGGTGGAGGGCGGCAGCCCGAACCTGACCGCGCTCGATCCGCCGTTGGCGAAGGCAGCCGCGAAACCGGTACGCCGTGGCCCGTCGATTCCGCTGGATCTCGGTGGACCACTGGTCCGGCTCGGGGCGGGCGCCGCCGGTCTGCTCGGCGTGTCAGCGGGCGGCACCCCGCCGAACCACCTGGCCGCGGGTCCGCCAAAGCACGGTTCGGCCGTTCCGGTCGGCGCCTCGCCGGCAGTCGGAGCGGGGCGGCAGCCCGAGCCGGCGGGTAACGGCACCAACCCGGCGGCGGCGCTTGCCGCCCTGCACAGGTTGACCGGACGGTCCAGCGCGGCCGCGGAACTCGCCGCGCTGTTGCAGGACACGGCTCGGGACGCGGCAAGCGTTCTGGACGCGGCCGCCCGGCCGGCTCCGCCGGTACCGCCGCGCCCGGGTGTCGGACAACCCCCGGTCGCCCCGCCAGCCGGACCCTCCCGAACCGCCGCGCCCGGAGGCGGCGGCAACGGCGTCGCGGGCAACGGGGTCGGTTCGGCCAACGGGGTCGACACCGGCAAGGCGGTCAGCGCCAGCGCCAGCAACGGCGACCCGGGTCCGGTTCGGCGGATCACGTTGCGGGTCTCCGTCGAGAACATGCCGTACCTGAAAGACCACTGCTTCTTCGTCCAGCCACCGGACTGGCCGAAGATGGAGGACCGGTGGCCGGTGGTGCCGGCCACCACCCTGGTGCAGCACATGGTCGACGCGGCGGAGCAGGCCATGCCGGGCCTGCGGGCGGTGGCCGTACGCGACGCCCGGTTCAACCGTTGGCTGATAGCCGAGCCGGGTCAGGACGTCGAGATCGCGGTGCGGCCGACCGGTGACGGCATGGTCTCGGTCACCTTCGGCCCGTACGCCCGGTCGATGGTGGAACTCGCCGCGGACTATCCGGCGGACCCGCCCGAGGTGTGGCGGCACGATCCCGCGACCGAACGGCCGCCACGGATCAGCGCCGAGGAGATGTACGCCGAGCGGCTGATGTTCCACGGCCCCCAGTTTCAGGGCATCACCGCCGTGCACGCCCTCGGTGACATGCACGTACGGGGGGTGGTCCGCGCACCCGTGCCGCCGGGTGCCCTGCTGGACAACGCGCTGCAGCTGATCGGCAACTGGCTCATCACCACACAGCCGTTCCGTACCGTCGCGTTGCCCGTGGGCCTTCGCCACATCCGCTACTTCGGCCCCCCGCCGGCACCCGGTACGGACTTCGAGTGTGTCGCCCGGGTGCGCTCGATCGACGACGCACAACTCGTCGCGGACACCCAACTGGTGGTCGACGGCCGGGTGTGGGCACAGATCGAGGGCGCGGTGGACCGGCGCTTCGACAGCCATCCGCAGGCCCGGCCGGCGGAGCGGTTCCCCGAGCGGCATCCGATGTCACTGATCCAACCCGAGGGCTGGACGATGGCCTTCGACTGCTGGACCGACCTGGTCACCCAGGGCATGGCCGCCCGCGGCATCCTGGGCTCGGCCGCGTACCAGGACTACGAGCGGCAGCCCGCCAGATCCCGCAAACAGTGGCTGTTGGGCCGGATCGCGGTGAAGGACGCCGTCCGGTTCCGGTTGTGGGAGGACGGGCACCGCGACATCTACCCCATCGAACTGACGGTCGGCAACGATCCGGACGGGCGACCCCGGGTGCACGGACGTCCGGGCCGTGACCTGCGCGACTGCGATGTCTCGCTGGCGCACTGCGCGGAGATCGGCGTCGCGATCGCGAAACCCCGCGGGCCGGCGTCGCCGTCCGACGCGCCCGGCGTCGGCATCGACGTCGCCGAGATCACCGACCATCCGGAGAGCACCCTGCGCTTCGCCCTGACCGACGGGGAGACCGCCCTGTTGGACTCGCTCGGCGGCGACGCCGAGGACCGGCGGCAGTGGTTCACCCGGTTCTGGGCCGCCAAGGAGGCCGTCGGCAAGGCGGAGGGGACCGGACTCGACGGCCGCCCGCGCCGGTTCGTGGTGACCGGCGCCACGGACACGGTGCTGACGGTCCACGTCGACGACCGGAGCTACCCGGTCCAGTACCGCGAGGTCAGAAATCCCGAAGACCTACCACCTCGACGGTACGTGGTCGCCTGGACCTGGGGCCCGCGGACCGGGACCGATCAGCCGTGACCGGCATCCACTCCCGACCATCCGAAGGAGCACCTCCCATGGCCGCCACGCACGCCGACATCCTCGCCGAGCTCACCGGGATCATCCACGCGGTCCTCGGCGACTTCGCCGCCGACGAACCCATCACCGTGGACACCACCTTCCGCGACGACCTCGGCATGGAGAGCATCGACGTCGTCTCCCTCGCCGGCCGGCTGCAGGCCCGGTACGGCAACACCGTCAACTTCGCGCACTTCGTCGCCAAACTCGATCTGGAGACCGTGGGCGAGCTGCGGGTCGGGCAGCTGGTTGAGCACATCGCACGCTCCCTCGACGCGAGCCCCACCGTCGTCGAGGCGGTCCACTCGTGACGATGATCCGGGCCAACGGGATCGACGTGCACGTCGAACACCTCGAACCACCGGCCGGTGAGCCGGACGAGGTCGGCGCTGACCGGGGTGCGGGGCCGACCCTCGTGATGATCCACGGAATGGCCTCCGACAGCCTCGCGAGCTGGTACTTCACCCTGGCCAAGCCCTTCGCCGACGCCGGGCTGCGGGTGGTGATGTACGACTTGCGGGGGCACGGCCACAGCGAGCGCCCGCCCACCGGCTACACCCTCGACGATTTCGTCGACGACCTGTCGGCGATGCTGACCGCACTTGACGTCACCGCTCCGGTGCACCTGCTCGGCAACTCGTTCGGCGGCACCATCGCGTTCGCCTACGCGGCCCGGCACCCCGACCGGGTCGCCTCCGTCGCGGCGGTCGAATCCTCGCCGCCGACCCCGGCGTGGATGGCCCGGGTCGCGCGCCGGCTGGACCGGGCCGCCGACCTTCTGCCCCGACCGGAGGCGCTGGCGCAGATCGTCGCCGGCCGGGGGGCCCAGGTGGCCCGCCGGGCCCGGGATACCGGCGAGCTGCTCATGGCGACCACGCTGGCCCGGGACCTACCGGCGAGTGCCCTGCCCAGTGCCGCGCAGATCAGCGCGATCGACGTACCGGTGCTCTGCCTCTACGGCGCGAACTCCGCGGTCGTCGAGCTGGCACCGGCGGTGGTCCGGCTGCTGCCGCAGACGCGGACCGTGGTCCTACCCGGCGAGAAACACACAGTCCTGGTCGACCGGCCGGAGGCGGTCCGCCGGCTCGTCCTGGCGTGGCTCCGCGAGGAGTGCTCCGTCGAGGTGGCCGAGGTGGCCACCGCCCCGTGACAACCCAACGTGCAGGAGGTCCTCGGATGGACACCCCGGTCACCGGCAGGTCGATCATCATCAGTAACGGCCGGTGCGGCTCGACGCTGCTCTCGGACCTGATCGCGGAGCAGCCCGAGACTCTCTCGGCGCAGGAGTTCTTCATGTCCGTCGCACCCTGGGCACGCAGTTCCGAGGTGCTGACCGGGGCCGCGTACTGGGCGGTGCTGAGCAGCCCCAAGGCGGAACTCGCCACTCTCTTCCGAATCGGGTTGCCGCCGAAGGAGGTGCGGTATCCCGCGACCGGGAGGTGGGCCGACCGGATGACCGAGTTGCCGCGGATCCTCGCCATCACCCTGTCGAAGCTGACCCCCGACCCGGACCGCCTCTTCGACCAGCTCGCCGAGCGGGTGCCGGACTTCCCGACGCAGTCGGTCGGCGACCACCACCGGATGTTCCTCGACCTGCTGGCCGTGATGACCGGCAAGCGGCGCTGGGTCGAGCGTTCCGGCGGGTCCAGCCACGTCGCTCCGTACCTTCTGCGGGCATTTCCCGAGGCGAAGGTGGTGTATCTGACCCGCGACCGGGAGGCGACCGCCCGCTCGATGAGCCAGCACTCGTCGTTCCAGCTGATTCAGCTGCGGGTGGAGTTCCTCGGCCGGTGCGGGCTGGATCCGTTCCGGATCGAACCCGGCCAGTCGGTGCCCGAGGACCTGGAGCGTTACCTGCCGGACCGGCTCAGCGCCGACCTGCTCCGGGATCGGGGCCAGGACCTGCGCCGCTACCTCGGTCTGAGCGCGTTCCTGACCAGCCAGGCCGAGCAGGCGCTCACCGACCTGCCGCCGCGCCACCTGCACCGGATGAGCTACGAGGACCTGGTCGCCGACCCGATCGGGCAGCTCGGCCTGCTGGCCCGGTTCCTGGAGTTCGAGGACTGGGAGGACTGGGCACGGCGGGTCGCCCCACGGGTGGTCAGCCCCGCCCGGTCCCGCGAGGTCGCCGCGGCCTGACCCGCGATCGTGCCCCACCGACCCTCAGGACTCCGTCGAACGAGAGGAACCATTCGTGAAACCACTCCGGATGTCGGGCCGGCGACCGCTCGCCGCGGCCGCCGTACTGGGACTGTTGTACGTCCTCGCAGCGCCGGCGTCAGCCGCCGCCACCCCGATCGGGACTGATGCGCCGGGTACGGCCGGACATCAGCCAAAATACGAGCGGAAGCTGATCGGGAAGGGCACCCCGGACGAGTGCTTCGCCGGTATCGGTGTGGCCTATCCACCCGGTCCGCCATGCGCCACCGGCCAGCCGAAGGTGAACCAGTCCTACCTGTGGGGCATGACCCAGACCGCGCAGAGCCTGTGGTTCGGGACCGGAGCGAACGTCAACTGCATGACCAGCGGGCGCAACCTGCGCAACACGACACCGAACCTGAACGACGACTGGGTGTGCGAGTACGGCGAGAGCCAGATCGCGAAACGTAACCCGACTCTGCCTCCCACCCTGGGCGACCATCGCCCGCCCCGCCTGTACACGTACGACAAACGTTCGGGGCGATTGACGGAGAAGACCGAGGCGGTGAAGGCCGCCTCCACCACCGACGCCAACCGGCTGAGCACGACCGCCGGAATCCGGGCCGCCGGCACCCATCAGGGGGTGGCGTTCCTGGGCGGGCCCGCCCTGGGCGAGAGCATCAACCTGTTCGCCTTCGACACCGACACCGGCGCCTTCCTCGGCTCGATCAACCTGCCGGCGTACGGCAACATCCGCCACTTCGTGGTGGCCGACGGCGCGCTCTACGCGGGTGTCGGGGTGGGCGCGAACGGCGGCAACCGGGGGCACGTGCTGCGCTGGACCGGCTCCAAGAGCAATCCGTTCAGCTTCGTCGAGGTCGCGAACCTACCGGCCCAGGCGGCGGATCTCACCGTGCACGAGGGGCGGATCTTCGTGACGACCTGGACGGGTTCCGGTGACGACGCCCTGGCAGCGGCCGTGCCCGGCACGACCGACGAGCCGCTGTCCGGGGTCGCCGGGGTGTGGATGAGCCCGAAGCTGTCGCAGGGGGAACGCGGCCTCACGCCGGCCGACGCCGACAACTGGACCCAGGTCTGGTCGGTCGACGGGTACGAGCCCGACCCGGTCGTGGCCCGCACCTACGCCCTGGGTGGGCTCGCCTCCTTCAACGGCTACCTGTACTGGGGCACGATGCACGTGCCGATGAAGGCGACCACGGTGCACATCGCGACCTACCCACCGGCGGACGAGGCCGCGCTGCGGTCCACGGTCCGCAGCACGCAGCGGGCGATCAGCATCTTCCGAGGTAAGAGCTTCGGCGACCGTCACCAGCGGGTGGACCTGCTGTACGGCGCATCCCAGTTGCCCGCCTACGACCCGGCGGGCAACGGCGGAGCGGGCCTCTGGGCCGCCGCCTCGACCGGATACACCCCGTTGTACGGCCCGTCGGGCATGGGCAACCCCTACAACAACTACACCTGGAAGATGGCGGTGGCGGGCGGGAAACTGTACGTGGGCACCATGGACTGGAGCTACATCTCCAAGGACCTGGGCCAGGACACCGCCCGGCTGTTGGGTGTCACCGGCCCCGCCGCGGCCGAGTTCGGCAAGGCCTCGGTACTGGCCGACGACCCCCCGCCGGCCCCGGTCTACGGCGGCGACCTGTTCGTCTTCGACTCGACCAGCAGGCCGGCCACGGTGGTGGACAACAGTGGGCTCGGCAACTACCTGAACTACGGGATCCGCAACATGATCGCCGACGGGTCGACCCTCTACCTGGGCATGGCCAATCCGATGAACCTGCGTACGGACCCGGACGACGATGTTCCCGAGGGCGGCTGGGAACTGATCCGACTCAGCGTGCAGCACTGTTAGGGCCTGTTTCATGAGGGCGGTCGAGCCGAGGCGGAGTCCGGGCGGCGATCCGGCAGGGCGCGGTGGCGTCCGGATACCGGTGTTGTATCCGGACGCCACCGCAACGCCGCCGGTCGTCGTCCGGGCCCGCCGCAGGCCGACCAGTTCTTATGAAACAGGCCCTAGCCGGTTGGCTCCGCTCGGGCCGCGCGTCGCGGGAACGGACGGAGCCAGCCCCGCCAAACACAAATCGGTGCAGGTCCTTACAAAGCCTGAACATTGATATGCCAGGGTGCGAATATGATGAAAATTGGTATATCTTGGACACATCGCGTGAGACCGTACCGTCGGCGGCGACACCTGCTCACGGTCCTGTCGCTCGTCGGAGCGCTCACCCTGTCGGCCGGCTGCGGGCTCTTCCGGGACGACCCGGAGCAGCACGAGGCCGGACCGGTGTCCACCGTGCCCACCGGCTCCTCGACGCACACCCTCGTGGTCGACGGGCAGGAGCGCCGCTTCCGCCTCTACCGGCCGACCAACCTCGCCGGGTCGACCCCGGCACCGCTCGTGGTCATGTTGCACGGCGCGCTCGGCACCGGCAGCCAGGCGGAAACCTCCTACGGCTGGAACGCCCAGGCCGACCAGGAGGGCTTTGTCGTGGCCTACCCGGACGGGATGAGCCGCTCCTGGGCGGTCAGCCCGGACTGCTGCGGACCACCGGCCCGGGACGGCGTGGACGACGTCGCCTTCATCCAGCAACTGGTGGCCACCGTGGCCGACCAACTTCCGGTGGACCGCAGCCGGATCTACGCCACCGGGATCTCCAACGGCGGGATGCTCGCATACCGCCTGGCGTGCGACACGAAGCTGTTCGCCGCGATCGGGCCGGTGGCGGCGACCCAACTCGGCCCGTGCTCGTCACCGGCACCGATCTCCGTGATCCACATTCACGGGATGGCGGACCAGACGGTGCCGTTGAACGGTGGTCCGGGCAAGCGGGACAACGACGGGACCGGGCGAAATCCGGTCAAGATCGACGGGCCGCCCATCCCCGACCTGCTCGGCGAATGGCGTACCACCGACGGATGCCCGGCGCCGGCGACGACCGCCTCGGGCCCGGTCCGGACCTCGGTCGCCACCTGTCCGGGAGGACGGGCGGTCGAGTTGGTCACCGTCGAGGGCGCTGGCCACCAGTGGCCCGGTGCCGCCGGCCCCGGACCGCAGGCGCAACGCCTGCTCGGCCTGGATCCACCCGCGACCGCGCTGGACGCGACCGAGACCATCTGGCGTTTCTTCGACGCACACCCCCGAACCGGCGGCTGACCCGCACCGGCGGCCACTGATCCGACAGCTCACGAGAGGGAGCAGCAGATGCCCAGTAGTGGTGGCAGCCCGGCTGCGGTCGAGGTCGCCGACCTCGTCAAACGCTATCCCGGGAGCACGAACGCAGCCGTGGACGGGCTGTCCTTCACGGTTGCCGGCGGCGAGATCTTCGGGCTGCTGGGACCCAACGGCGCCGGCAAGTCGACCACCATCGGCATCCTCACCACCCGGCTGCGGGCGTCCGGGGGCCGGGCGCTCGTCAGCGGGATCGACGTGGTCGGTGACCCGGTCGCGGCCCGCGCCCAGTTGGCCGTCGTACCCCAGCACAACAATCTGGACCGGTCGCTGACACCACGACAGAACCTGCTGTACCACGCCGCGTACCACGGCGTCAGCCGCGCCGTACGCAACGCGCGGGCCGATGAGCTCCTGGACCGTTTCGGCCTGCAGGATCGGGCGGACAAACGGATCGAGGCGTACTCGGGCGGCATGGCGCAACGGCTGATGATCGCCCGCGCGTTGATCCACGAACCAGCGGTGCTCTTCCTCGACGAGCCCACCAACGGTCTGGACCCGCAGTCCCGCCGGCTGATCTGGAGCCGGATCCGCGAGATGCGCGAGCGCGGTGTGACGGTCGTCCTGACCACTCACCAGATGAACGCGGCCGCCGCTCTGGTCGACCGGGTCGGCATCGTCGACCACGGTCGGCTGCTCACCGCGGACACGCCGGGCAACCTGGTCAGAGGGCTCGCCGGACGATCGATCCTCGACCTGACGGTCACCCTGGCCGCGCTTGACGAACCGGACGAGCTGCTGAGTGCGCTCTCCGAGGTCTCCGGCGTACGCAAGGGTGAACGGCTCGCCGACCCGCCGCCGCCCGGCGCCGGGGCCGGGGCAGGGCCCGGCAGTCTCCGTTCCATGCTCGGCCTCCGCGGCGGCGCGGGGTTCGGGGCGGGCACGCCCGCCGCATTGACCGCGCTGGCCCGGCAGCGGTCGGTCGCCACGCTCGCCCCCGACCCGGGCGGGCGTGGGCGCGTCCGGATCCGGCTGCATCTCGCCGCCGACCCCGCCACCGTGCTCGGACCGGCGCTCACCGTCCTGACCACACGGTCGGCGACCCTCACCGACGTACGCATCGGCGAGCCGAGCCTCGAAGACGTCTTCATCGGACTGACCGGAAGGGACCCACGGTGACCGACCTCGACGCCCCGCCGGTTGCCGCAACGAGCTTCGCGGCGGCACCCGCGCGACCTCGCGCCCACCGGGCCTTCCTGGCCATTCTGCGCCGGGACCTGCTGGTCACCGTCAAGGAACTCTGGGTCATCCTGGTCCAGGTCGGCCTCACCCCGCTGTTCATGCTCTTCGTCTTCGTCAAGGTGCTCGGCGGGCAGGGCGTCGTCAGCCGGAACTTCGCCGACCTGTTCCTGCCCGGCATCGTCGCGCTCGCCGCGCTCACCACCGCGCTGCAGAGCGTCGCACTGCCACTGGTCAAGGAGTTCGGCTTCACCCGGGAGATCGAAGACCGGCTCCTCGCCCCGCTGTCGACGAACCTGGTGGCGGTCGGCAAGCTCGTGGTCGCGATGCTGCGCGGGCTCGTCGCCGCAGCCCTCATCTACCCACTCGGGGCGCTGATGGTCGGCTCGGCCCCGTGGCAGCCCGGACGGTTACCGATGGTCCTGCTGACGATCCTGCTCGGCGGATGGATCGGCGGCGGCATCGGCATGACGCTGGCGATGATCCTGCCCATCCAACGGATCAACATCACGTTTTCGCTGGTCGTGACCCCGATCATCTGGACCGGTTGCATCCACTACCCGTGGCCGCGGCTCTCCTCGATGCCGTGGTTCCAGACGGTCACCGCCCTCAACCCGATGACCTACGTCTCCGAGGGCGTGCGCGGGGCCATGTTGCCCGGCGTCGCGCACATACCGGCCTGGGTCTGTCTGCTGGTGCTGACCGGAGTGGCCGCACTGGTCACGGTCACCAGCGTCCGAAGTTTCAGTCGGCGTGCCGTCCAGTGAACGGCACGGTCACCGCGTCTATCGGAGGTGTTCGTCGATGAACGTGCTGGAACCCCCCAGGTCAACGGCCCCCGCGTCGGATGGCTCGTTCGCCGCCTGGTTGGCCGATCGGGCCGGCCGGCTGCTGCTGCAGGTCCGCGCGGAGCACGGTCACCACGACCCGGCCGCGTTGAAGCGCGCGGGTGATCGGGCGGCGCACCAACTGCTGCGCGTTGAACTGGCACGGCACAGAAGCGCCGACGCCGTGCTCTCGGAGGAGGACGACGGCGCCCGGCAGGCCTGGGCAACGGGTACGGCCGACCCTCTGCCGGAGCGGCTGGGCGCCGACCGGGTGTGGATCGTCGACCCGCTGGATGGGACCCGCGAGTTCTCCGAGCCGGGCCGGACGGACTGGGCGGTGCATGTCGCACTCTGGCAACGGAACGCGCCGACGGAGCACCGCCTGGTGGCGGGCGCCATCGCCCTGCCGGCCCAGCTCCGTACCCTCGGCACGGAGACACCCCCGACCCGGCCGCCGGCGGTCAGCGGTCGGACCATCCGGTTGGCGGCGAGTCGGAGTCGGCCGCCGGCGTTTTTGACGAAGTTGGCGGACGAGGTCGGTGCCGAGTTGGTGCCGATGGGATCGGCCGGGGCGAAGATCGCCGCGGTTATCACCGGTGAGGTCGACGCGTACGTGCACGCGGGTGGTCAGTACGAGTGGGATTCGGCGGCCCCGGTGGCGGTGGCGACGGCCACGGGATTGCACGCTTCCCGCATCGATGGTTCCGCGTTGAGCTACAACGAGGCTGATCCCCGGCTGCCGGACCTGGTGGTCTGCCGGCCGGAGCTGGCCGCCCCACTCCTCGCCGCGCTGCGGCAACACCTGACCCCGGTGCCGGCACCGGCCACGGCAGCCGGGTGATCCGCGATGACGACAAACGACACGACGCCCGCGGCGGCGTACCGGGTTTCGCACCTGGACGCGATCGAGGCAGAGAGCATCTTCGTCATGCGCGAGGTGGTGGCCGAGTTGGAGCGCCCGGTCCTGCTCTTCTCCGGCGGCAAGGATTCGATCGTGATGCTCCGGTTGGCCCAGAAGGCGTTCGCGCCAGCCCGGATCCCGTTCCCGGTGATGCACGTCGACACCGGGCACAACTTCGACGAGGTGTTGGACTACCGGAACCAGCGGGTCGCCGAACTCGGCCTGCAGTTGGTGGTGGCGAGCGTACCCGAGGCGTTGGAGGCAGGTCTGGTCCGCGAATCCGCCGACGGGACGCGGAACCGGATCCAGACCCCGGTCCTGTTGGCGGCGGTGGAGAAGTACCGGTTCGACGCGTTGTTCGGCGGGGCGCGGCGGGACGAGGAGAAGGCGCGGGCCAAGGAGCGGATGTTCAGCTTCCGGGACGACTTCGGTCAGTGGGATCCGAAGAACCAGCGGCCGGAGCTGTGGTCGCTGTACAACGGGCGGCATCACCCGGGCGAGTCGATCCGGGTGTTCCCGTTGTCGAACTGGACCGAGCTGGACGTCTGGCACTACATCGCCCAGGAGCGGCTGGCGTTGCCGTCGATCTACTACGCCCACGAACGTACGGTGGTCGAGCGCGACGGAATGCTCTATGCGGTGAACGAGTTCATCGTGCCCCGAGGTTCGGAGGAGCCGTTCAAAGCGCGGGTGCGGTACCGGACCGTCGGCGACGCCTCCTGTACCGCGGCGGTGCTGTCCGAGGCGGACACGGTGGACCTGGTGATCGAGGAGGTCGCGGCGACCCGGATCACCGAGCGGGGGGCGACCCGGGGTGACGACCGGGTGAGTGAGACCGCGATGGAGGACCGCAAGAGAGAGGGCTACTTCTGATGGCTACGACCGGGGTCGCGGTGGTCGAGGGCGCAGCGTCCGAGGGTCGGGCGATGGACCTGTTGCGGTTCACGACGGCGGGCAGCGTCGACGACGGCAAGTCGACGCTGATCGGTCGGTTGCTCTACGACACCAAGTCGTTGTTCACGGACCAGTTGGCAGCCGTGGAGGCGGCCAGCGCGGCCAACGGCGACGAGTACACGAATCTGGCGTTGCTGACCGATGGCCTGCGGGCGGAGCGGGAGCAGGGCATCACGATCGACGTGGCGTACCGGTATTTCGCCACGCCCCGGCGGAAGTTCATCGTCGCCGACACCCCGGGGCACATCCAGTACACCCGGAACATGGTCACCGGCGCCTCCACGGCCGACCTGGCGTTGATCCTGGTCGACGCCCGTAAGGGCCTGGTCGAGCAGTCCCGCCGGCACGCGTTCCTCTGCTCGCTGCTGCGGGTGCCGCACCTGGTCCTGTGTGTGAACAAGATGGACCTGGTCGGCTGGTCGCAGGAGGTCTACGAGCGGATCGCCGACGAGTTCACCGCGTTCGCGGCGAAGTTGGAGGTGCCGGACCTCGCCGTCGTCCCGGTCTCGGCGTTGCACGGCGACAACATCGTGACCCGCTCGGAGCACACCCCGTGGTACGAGGGCCCGTCGCTGCTGCACCACCTGGAGCGGGTGCACATCGCCAGTGACCGCAATCTGGTCGACGTCCGGTTCCCGGTGCAGTACGTGATCCGCCCGCAGTCGACCACGGTCACCGACTACCGCGGCTACGCCGGCCAGGTCGCGTCGGGTGTGCTGAAGCCGGGAGACGAGGTTCTGGTTCTCCCCTCCGGGTTCACCTCCCAGATCGCGGCGATCGAGACCGCAGACGGACCGGTCGCCGAGGCGTACCCGCCGATGTCGGTCACGGTCCGGTTGACCGACGAGATCGACATCTCCCGGGGCGACCTGATCTGCCGGCCCCACAACGGCCCGGCGGTCGCGCAGGACATCGAGGCGATGATCTGCTGGATGGACGAGGCCACCCCGCTGCGTCCCGGCGCGAAGTACGCCATCAAGCACACGACCCGTACCGCCCGGACCGTGATCCGCGAGCTGCACTACCGACTTGAGGTGAACTCGCTGCATCGGGACGAGGCCGCCACCGAACTCGGACTCAACGAAATCGGCCGGGTCCGCATGCGTACGACCGTCCCGCTGCTCGCCGACGAATACCGGCGCAACCGCACCACCGGCGGTTTCATCCTGATCGACGAAACCACCAACCGCACCATCGCCGCCGGAATGATCGTCGACACCAATTGACCTACGGTAAGGGCCCTTCCCGCTACCGGAAATCGGAGCGGAAAGGGCCCTTCGTCACGTCTCAGACGGTGAGGGTCCAGGCGTTGATATAGCCGGTGTCACCGGAGAAGACGTCCCGCACCCGCAGCAGCCAGGTGCCGTTCGCCGACTCGGTGGAGAGATTCGCGGTATAGGTGGCGTTGACGTTGTCGGCGCCGTCCAGGAAGCTCTGGTTCTTCAGCCGGTAGGCGGTACCGTCCGGTGCCACCAGATCGATGATCAGGTCGCCCCGGAAGGTGTGCACGATATCGACCGCCACGGTGGACGCCGAGGAGGCGCTACGGTTACAGCCGGTGATGACGATGCCGCTGGTCACCGCCGTGTTGCTGTCCGGTATCGCCACATCGGTGCCGTTGGTGCCCGAGCAGCCGCCGCCACCCGAGCCGGTCACGGTCAACGAGTACGTGGCGCTGCGCGTGCCCGCAGTGCCGGCACCGGTGACAGTGACGCCGTAGGTGCCGGCAGGGGTGCTCGCCGAGGTGGCGATGGTGAGCGTGGACGAGCCGCCCGAGGTCACCGTGGCCGGGCTGAACGAGGCGGTGGCGCCACTCGGCAGACCGCTCGCCGACAGGCTCACCGACTGCGCCGAGCCGCTGGTGGTCGCGGTACTCACGGTGGCGCTGACCGAGCCGCCCGGCGCGGTCGAACCGGCCGTCGGCGACACCCCGACGGAGAAGTCGTCGGCCGGTGGAGTGCCGCCGCTGCCCACGTAGAGCAACTGGTTCGGGGTGCCGGTGCCGACGTTGGTCACCACGTTCGGGGTGGAGTTGCCGACCAGGTAGTCGCGGACCTGCTGCGGGGTCCAGGACGGGTTCGCCGACAGCGCCAGCGCCGCCGCGCCGGCGACGTGCGGCGACGCCATCGAGGTGCCGCTGATCGTGTTGGTCGCGGTGTTGCTGTCGTACCAGGCCGAGGTGATGTTGACGCCCGGCGCCAGGATGTCGACGCAGGTGCCGAAGTTGGAGAAGCTGGCGGCCGCGTCGTTGTTCTGCGTCGCACCTACGGTGATCGCGGAGGCCACCCGCGCCGGGGAGTAGTTGCAGGCGTTCTGCCGAACGCCGAGGGCGTTGCCGTTGCCGGCCGCGACCGCGTACGTGACGCCGGAGTTGATCGAGTTGTTGATGGCCGTGTCTAGCGAGGAGTTGGCGCTACCGCCGAGGCTCATGTTCGCCACGGCCGGCTTGATCGCGTTCGCGGTGACCCAGTCGATGCCGCCGATCACCCCGGCGTTGGTGCCACTGCCCGAGCAGTTCAGCACCCGTACGCCGACCAACTGGACGCCCTTGGCCAGGCCGTACGTCGAGCCGCCGACGGTGCCGGCGACGTGCGTGCCGTGCCCGTTGCAGTCGTCCGCCGAGCCGCCGTCGACAGCGTCGTAGCCGGAGGTGGCCCGGCCGCCGAAGTCGTTGTGGGCGAAGTTGATACCGGTGTCGACGATGTACGCGTGCACGTTGGTCGCGGTGTTCGGGTAGGTGTACGAGCTGTCGAGCGGAAGGTTGCGCTGGTCGACGCGGTCCAGGCCCCAGGACGGGGGGTTCGGCTGTGTCCCGGAGATGCGGACCGTGTGGTTCTGCTCGACGTACGCGACATCGGGGTGCGCGGCGATCCTGGCCGCCGCCTTGGCGCCGGCGGTGATCTCGAAGCCGCGCAGCGCCGTGGAGTAGGTCCGAGCGACCGCTCCGCCGTGCTGACCGACCAGCCTGCTGGCGGTGGCACCGACCTGCGCCCGACTCACCGCGCTCTCCTTGAACACCACGATGTAGCTGTCGGTGACAGCCGTGGCACCGCCGGCACTACGGATGTCGCCTTCCGGTTCGGCCGCCACGGCCGGCGAGGCCGCTGTGAGGGCCAGCATCGCGACGGCGCCCACCACAATTGATCTTTTCGGGAGACTCATTCTCCCCTCCCTCCGATTCGGCCCTTCGTCCGCTCGCCCACGACGAGGAATCGATGATGGCCGATTGAGAAGAGATTACTAAATGATGGCGGCAGAAGACAGATCCAGGGCCCCCTATACCGCTCATAAGATGGAGGTCAAGGTATGGCAATTCATTCCAGATCACGGGCTTGGTGGTCATTCCGAGACGAGCCATCGATTCGTCACCAGCCTATGCGCTTCAGCCCACCCTCGCCCCGTTCGGAAGGCCGGAGGTTGACTATCCGCCGCGCCGGCGCGACTGGCTCGGGTTGTCACTCGACCTGAAACGTCGCGGTCGATGCGAGTCGCAGGGTGGCCCCAGGCCGAAGTGGGTGTCGTACGCCGGGTTCAAGCCGCCGTTGGTCCAGCCAGGTACCGTTCGTGGAGTACAGGTCGGTCACCGTCGCGGCCCCGTCCGGCGCAGTCGTGACAGCCGCGTGTCGTCGCGAGACAGCATCGTGGCCGGACAGCGCGGCCGCCGCGGGCGAACCGGGGTCCCGACCGAGGATCAGGGTTACTCCGGCCTCGAGGACTGTCTGCCACGGCGGGTCGAGCAACGCGATCATCAGGACGGTTTCGAGCACACTGAGGCAGTGCGGGCACATCCGGCTCCCCGGCGGACACGCCGTTCCGCACGACGGACAGGTGATGTCCACGGCGACCGGGTCGATCGGCTGCGGGGTGACGAGGTTGTCTACCTCGATGACCGCCGAGACGGCGGTGAGGTTCGCATAGCAGTCCGGGTTGCCGCACACGATGTCACCGGAGCCGACCGGTGCGCCGCAGGCGCGGCAGATCAGCCGCTCCATGTCGATTCCCCGACGCCGATGCCGCGGGCCCGCAGATGATCGGCGATCTGGTCGAGCTCGCCGGGCCGCGGGATCCCGACCAGCCACAGCCGGCCGTCGAGCACGCCGGTCTGCAAGCCTGCCCGGACGAGCTGAGCGGCCTCGCCGTATCGCTGGTGGCCCAGCGGGCTGAGGGTGATGACGCGTTGGTTCGCCGAGCCACGCAATGGGGTGTCGCCGTTGTTACGCCGCTCGACGTACCTACCCGCGACCACGGCGTCGCAGCTTGCGCGCAGCTCTGGCAGCCGTGCCGCACGCGACCAGCCGTATCCCGTATAGAGCAGGATGTCGATCGGCCGGGTGTGCCGCCAGGTGGTTATCCCGCGCAGGAGCGCGGCGAGCGCGACCGGCTGCTGGAGCGGTTCGCCGCCGGAGATCGTCACACCGTCGATCCCTTGAGGAAGTGAGGTGAGCCAGTCGAGCACCTCCTCGACGGGGACCGACCGGTCGGGGCGGCGAGGCCAGGTGTCCCGGGCGAGGCAGCCGGTGCAGGCGAGGGTGCAGCCTTGCAGCCAGATTCCGGCCCTTCTGCCGTACCCCAGGGTGGTGACCGGGTGGTGGAGGCGACTGATCTCGATAGTCGTCATGACAGCTCCACGGTGATGACGTCGGCCTGACGCCGCCAGGCCGTCACGACGAGCGACGTCGTGTCGCCGGACGCCGGCGCGTCGCCCGCCGGTACCGCCAGCCGGTCGAACAGGGCGCGGGCCAGCGGGTTGACGAGCGCGGTCTCCAGGGCGGAGCCGATCCCCCGGCCGCCTCGGGCCAGGTCGCGCGTGCACTCCCTGAGCACGCGCGCATGGACCGGCTGGTCAAGCGTGACCGACACGTGGTGTTCTTCGCTGAGGCGCCGGAGCACGTTGCCGAGTTGGAGTTCGAAGATCTGTTCGGCCGCTTCCGGCCCGATGAAGTCGAATACCACGACATTGTCGCCGAGGCGGTTGAGCAGCTCGGGCCGACCAAGGACCCGGGTGAAGTGATCCTCGATCGCTGCCCGCACGATCGTCTCGACCTGGTCGTAGGGAGTGCCCGGCGTAGCCGTCTGCGTCAACTGGCCCGTGCCGTCGTCGACGTACATGCCGAGGTTGCTGGTGAAAATCAGGATGCATTCGGAGAAGTGGGCAGTACCGCCGCGGCCGTCGGTGAGCCGGCCGTCCTCGAGGATCTGCAGGAACTTGTCGAGGATGCGCGGGTGGCTCTTCTCGATCTCGTCGAACAGGATCACCCGAAAGGGTTGCTGACGCACGGCGTTGGTGAGTTCTCCGCCGGCTTCGAACCCGACGTAGCCCGGTGGAGCGCCGATCAGCCGATCGCCGGCGTGCTCGGCGGAGAACTCGCTCATGTCGAACCGCAGGTAGGCCGCCTCGTCGCCGAACACCACATGGGCCACTGCCTTGGCCAACTCGGTCTTGCCCACCCCGGTCGGACCGGCGAAGAACAGAACTCCGCGCGGGCGTGCCGAAGCCCGTGCCGCGTGGGCGCCGGACAGGCCGAGAGCGGCGCGTTTGAGGATGTCCAGGGTTTTGGTCACGGCTTGGCGCTGGCCGATGATCCGCTGGGGCAGGGACCGTTCCCCGTCGCGGATCCGGGTGTGCAGGTAGTCGCGGCGCCAGGGATTGTCCAATACCCCGAGCTTGAACGTTCGGGTCGCGTCGGGCCACTGCTCCGGGCTCAGCCCACGATCGCGTGCCAGCCTGGTCACCTCGATCATGCCCTGCAGGGTGAGTCCTTCGGACTGCTCGGCGAACGAGCGAGCCCGCTCGTGCAGCGTCGCGTCGGGGATCTGGCCGTGCAACAGCCGGCGGGCGCAGCGTTCCCGATCGCCGTAGTCCGGTCGGGGCAGGCTGATAACGCGGATCCGGTCCTTGCCCGCGGTCAGCCAGGCCGGCAGGTCACTTTCGTTCTCCACCAACCAGATCATCGGGTTGTACAGGCTCTGGGTCCGACCGGATTCGGCCGCGACCGGCCGCGCCGACCGGGCCAGCTTCTCCATGCGGCGCAGGAACTGCCGCTCGGCGTCGTCCGGATCGCTCGGATGCCGCAGCAGGTGCGCCGCTCGGACGATGGCTGCCGCCCGCACAGTGGTGCGTGGCTGGGCGATCGCGGCGAGCTGGACGAACAGCGCGCCGAGGTCGGGCGTCGGGCCGCCGGGACGGTACCCGTCGCCGAGGAGGGCACGGGTGGCAGTCGTCACGTCGCTTCTGCCGATCTGGTGCACGACACCGGAATCGATCAGATCATGATCGAGTACGAAGGTGTAGCCGCTCCGGTCCAGCAGCTCACGTATCACGTCGGTGAGGGAGAGCAGCCGCACCCCGGTGGGCGTGTCGATGAGGTACGAATCGTGGGCGTTGCCCCACAACACGTACTGCGACTGGGTCGGCAGTGTCGCGTGCAGTTCGCGGGCGAACGCCGGCCAGCCCGCGAGGTCGTCGATCACCGTATGTCTCCCTCCGCCTCGCGGCTTCTGAGCCGCCGCCGGGGCTCAGTGCGCTGCTGCGGCGCCGTGCGGGGCGTGGGTTCGGCGCCCGGGTGACGCAGCTCGGTGTGCGCGCACGGCAATCCGGCCTCCCGGAGAGTGGCCAGTGCCTGTTCGAGGTCGGCGCACCAGCGGTGCTCGGCTGCCGTGTCGGCGTGGGGGTTCTCGCCGGGTCCGGTCCGGTAGACCATCGACTGAATCCTGCGTGCCCTTGCGTCGACTTTCAAACGCACCAGGTGGTCCGCGTCGTCGGGTCGGCTCACCGCGAGCCTGCCCGTGCTGGGTTGCCCGACGCTGAACTCGGTGCCCACGCTGTAGCCCAGCTCGGTCAGCGCGTCCGCCACAGCGTCCTGGACCGCGATCGCCAACGCTCGCTCCTCCATCTCCGACCGCAGTTGCTCAACCTCGTTCAACAATTGGTCGTTGAGCTCCGCCCGGCCGGACACCACGTCGACGAGGCCCGCCCTGGCCCGGTCCAGCGCGCCGGTGTCAAGATCCTGCTGCGCCGCGTACGGTTCCATCGCGTCCAGCAGTTCCGCCGCGACGACGGCATCCGAGCGCCGGACCCGCACCAGCTTGTTGGCCTCCTGCACCCGCAGTTGCACCTGCCGCAGGCGCGGCCGTCGCTCGTCGGGCCGGCGCCAGACGTCAGCGGCGGCGGCCTCGGCTCTGGCGCGGCCCTCGGCGGCGGCCATCGGGTGCAGGCCCGCGAGGATGCGCACCACGGCGGCGGCGGGGTCCGAACCACCGCCGGGCAGCGGCTCTGGCTCGCCAATCCCGTCCGCCGCGGTCCGCAGCGCCGCGGCCGACACCGGTGGCAGCAGGTCCGCGAGACCCCGTGCCGCGGTGACCGCCCGGGCGGCGGCGGCGCGCCTGAACACTCCCGCCAGGACCCGGTCGACGTCGTCGCACCAGGCGTCCCAGACCGATTCGGACGCCGAGACGGAGGGCTCAGCCAGCGCGGGCTCCGCCGGCAGTCCTTGCTGTGCGAGGGCGGACGCCGCATACGCCGCGTCGACCCGGGCGGCGGCCCGGCGTTCAAGTCGCAGTTCCCAGGCGTGGACGGCCTGGTCCCGCTGCGACTCCTGGGCGGCGACGGCCTGCCGCCGTGCGGTGGTGTGTGCCCGGATCCGCGCGTTGCGGGCGGCTGCCTCGGCTGGGCTCACCTGGAGTAGCTCGCCGAGTGCCGCCGTGGCGCGGATTCCGACGATGGTTGCGGCGCCGATCACGGCCGCCACCGGGAACACCACCACACTGCCAGCGCTCATTCCGCTTCGCCCCCGTCTCGCCGCTCAGTGGGTTCGCTGCCGAGCAATTCACGGCTTCGTTGTCGCCGGAACTGACCGAAACGCCATATCCGGGTGCCGGTCCAGCCGAGATGCACCACCGGCCCGATGAGCGCGACCATGGCGACGGCCAGTAGCGCTGCCGACCAGAGGAACGGGCTGCCGCAGCAGCAGGCCAACGCCAGCACACCGAGCAGCAGCGGCGGAGCGCCGCCCCGGACCCGGTTGGCGCCCCTGCGAAGCGCCGCCCAGCCGGTGGGCACGCGACGGACCAGCCACCGCATTCGGTCGAGCGCGGACCAGCGCGGATGGTAGAAGGATCCAGTCCGCACCGCGAGGCCGACCTCGGCCAGGGTGGGCACCAGCCATTCCGCGACGGGGATCGACATGTCTCTGATCACGAGACGTGGGTCGGGAGAGAAATGGGGCAGGAACACGGGAGCGGCGACGACCAGCGCCCAGATCATGGAGGCCGCCGCGGCGAGCGACAGGGCCTTCGGCCGCCCGGCCCTGAGCTGCTTCAGTTCCTCGTCGAGAACGCGCTGTCCCCGGGTACGGGCCTCGACGATGCCGGCGCACTCCTGCACGGCGGCGGGGACGACCGTCAACACACACAGCGCGCTGGCCACGTCGGTCACCGGAGGCAGTGCCTCGAACCAGTCCAGGTGCTCGGTGACCTCTTCGCGATCCCGAACCGCGCCGTCCAGCAGCGGTCGCAACCGATCCGGATCGGCGGCGACGCTGAGCAGGACGGCCCGGTGCTCGGTTCGGCGCGCCGCCAGCATCGACGTAGCCTGTGGTGGCAGATCGACCCGGGTGGCGAGCGCGTCGAGGTCCTGTGCCGAGCTCCGCCAACGGGTGTCCACCTGCACCAGGGCCTGGCCGTCGCCGAAGTCGGCGAGCACCGGCAGGAGCGAGTACCGCCACAGGTCACGCACCGCCGAGGCCGCCCGGCCGTCCGGCTCCCGCACCGCCACAGCCGCTACATCGGCAAGGTGCTCCGACCCCACTCGTAGCCCCAGGTAGGTCGCCGGTTGCCCCCGGTCCAGCCAGCGCAGCAGGTGCACCATTCGCACATCGGGGGTGTGATCCGGGTGGGTCAACGCCTGGTCGATCAGCCGGATCCGTTCGTCGACATCGTCGTCGAACTGCTCCAGCCAGGCGCGCAGCACGCGCCACCCCTCGCCGGGGTCTCTTCGCGTGCCGACGCGTCGCAGGAACATGTCCACCGCGTCGCTCCAGTGGGCCGCCATCGCGCGTGCGACCTCCGAGCGGGTGCGGTAGGGCACCCCTTTCAGGATCAGCGGCGTCGCACGTCGCGTCGAGGCCGGACGGTGCACCTCGGGCGATCCGCCGGACAGCCACCGCCGGACCTGCGCCTCGCCCCACCGATGGTCCGGGTCGCTGACCAGGAGCCCTTCGCAGAGAAGCCGCAGCCGGTGGTCCGCGACGCCGTCGACGGATGCGCCCCGGACCGTCACCTCGTGCTGGATGATCCGCTCGTCGAGACCCTCGAACGGGGCTTGGCCGGTGGCCAGTTGCCGGACCACCACACCGACGGCCCACCAGTCGCCCGCCGGGGAATAGGCGCCGGCGAAACTCTCCGGCGCCGCATAGGCGAACGTCACGCCGCGGCTGGTGAATCGCACCGATGCTGGACCGAGGTACCTGCTCAGTCCGAAGTCGGCCAGCGCCAGCCCGAGGTCCGGAGGAAGGCTCCGGACCATGATGTTCGACGGTTTGAGGTCGCCGTGCACGATGGTCGCCGAGTGCAGTTCGCCGAGCGCCTCGGTCAACTCGGCGACCACGTGCCGCAGCAGTTCCGGCGGCACCGGGCGGGGGTCCTGGCCGATGAAGTCCGCCAGGGTGCCAGCCGGTAGATACTCGGTCAGCTCCCAGCGCCGGCCCTCAGCGACGCCGAAGTCGATGGGCGTCACCAACCTCTCGCTGCGCAGCCCGATCAGCCGGTCGACCGCGTCCTCGTCGACGACGATCCCCGGCCGGTAGATCTTCAACACCCGGTCGTCGCCCGCCGCGTCGCGTAGTAGAAAGACGTCGGCCTCCGCGCCCGCCGGCAACGCCGCGAGGACCGACCAGCCCGACACCCGGTCGGGCAGCCGCAGCAGACCGGCGCTCACCGGTACCGCCACAGCGAACTCGGCCGGGTGCTCCCGGCGTGTGGCGGGAACCTGTGGCCCGGGGTCGACGGCCCGATCGGTCTCGCGGCGCGTCGGCGGCACGTCACCCTCGGCAGGCGGTCGCGGGTTCACCTGCCGCCTACCGCCCGCTCGATCGCGTCGTGGCGTGGTGACCCGTCGCGCTGGCGCCAGCCCTACTCACGGCGGATCCCCTATGGACAGCGGGTGCGAACCCACGGCCACCGACTGATGACCGGCGGCCAGCATGGTCTCAAGCTCGCGCAGGAACGAGTCGATCTCATCCGCGATCCGGTCGGTCCGCAGTCGTTTTATGCGCACGTACAGCACCCACGCCAACGGTCCGAGGATGGGGACAACAACAGCCACCACGACACCGCCCAGGATCCAGACCGGGCCCGCACCCTGACGACTGAATCCCCACGGAAGCAACAGGGCGGGGAGAGTGACGGTCGGAAGTTGAAGCGAGATGAGAAGGATGAAAAAAACGTCCATCGACTTGATCTGGTTGACCCAGCCTCGCCGGGTCTCCTCGCGCAGACCTTCCATCGCCTCCTCGATGCGCCCATGCAGCCACGCGGTCTGATCGCGCTCCAGGCGGGACAACGGCAAGGATCGGGAGGCCGAACGTTGCCGGTACTGTGCCATCACCCGGAGGGCGCGGCCACCGGCGGCCTCACCGCGGGCCGGGACAGCCGGCGGCCACTGCCGTGCAGCCTGCTCAAGGATGAGGTAATAGCCACCAACAATCGGCATGGCCATAAACACCAGGACAAATGAGATCAGGAATTTGAGGCTTTCCCCGGTCGCATAGGGGGCCACCACCACACCAAGAATCAATCCCAGGACGAAGGTCATCGCCATGCCCTGCCCCAGCAGCAGGGCTGCCGGGTTCGCTACCACGACGGCGCGTTCGAACCTGTTCAAGGATTCCGCCATATGCAACGCCGCAGCCAAGAGGGCAACAGGCAGCAGGGCGACGAAAAAGACCGCCAGTGCGTAGGTCTGCAAAATCTCACCGAGCGAATGTGGTTCTTCTGCTCGTGAGTAGTAGTACGGAAAGGCGGCGAGGATCGCTGGTCCGACCGCACCGGCGAGAATCCTCGTCAGCCGTCCGGAAACCCCGGACTTCTTCGCGGGCTCCTCGGGCGGAATCCAGGTCGGGTGGACGTGCGCCTCCAGCGCCTCGATCAACCGGGTGACGTCGAGGCGGAACGTGCCGTGCCGGATACGCTGCGACTGGCGTGCCGGAAGCTCGCGCATGTCCGCCGGAAGGTCATCCGCCACCGGGACAGGAGTCTCGCCCAGCAGGACCGGGACGACAACCGTGCCCGGCAGCCGCAACGCCTCCGCGATCTCCCAGCGGACCCAGTCCTTCGCCGGCCAGGTCGCCCGATGCCGGGTCTCCGCCAGCCAGCCGGGACCGATGATGGCGATCAGCACCTCGGCGTCGCTCAGCCGGGCCCGGAGCTGGTTGGGGTACCGCTCGCCGACGGGGATGGACTCCACATCCAGGAACACCTCGGTGTCCCCGAAGTGCCGCCGGAGCCGGTCGGCGAGCGCCTCGACCAGAGCGGGTTCGCTGCCGTCGCCGGCCTCGCGAAAGTGGCGACGATAGTTCACGAAGATGCCGCTCATGCTCACGCGATCCGTCGGGTGGAATCGTCGGCCGGTCCAAGTCCGTACGTGTCGGCTCGCGCCGACGGCCTCAGGACCTCGGTGAGCCGGGCGGTCAACGGTGCGACCGTGGGGTCCTGGTACCAGGGGGCCAGCAGCCGACGCAGTCGGCGCAGGTCGGTCCGGATGGTCGCCGAGTCGACCAGTTCGATGCCGTCCAGCACGTCCGGAGCGAGTTCCAGGGCCGCATCGAGGTCGCCGGCGCCGACGTGGGCGAGCAGTCGGCGAACGCCGTACCGGGCGCGGGCCCGGCCCGCCGCCGGGCTGATCCTGAGCACCTCCCGGTCGAGGATGTGCGCCGCCTCCCGGTACGACCCGAGATCGACCAGCCCCCACCCCTGCACGATCGCCGCCGGATCCGGCATGTTGCCCGACCCGAACACTTGCGCCCCGCCGGCCAACTGTCGGTGCGCCCGACCCACCTCCACCACCGCTGCGTGGAAGTCGTCCGACCTGCCGATGAGGGCGGAGCCCTGAGCGACCCGTTCCATCGCCAGCCGCCGGAGTTGCGGCGGAGCGTTCGCGTCCCTCACCACTGGCGCGACAGCGGTCAAGGTGCGCGCCGGATCGTCGTCGTAGAGGGCGATGTCAGCCTGACGGATTGCGAACAACCGGCCAAAATCCCGGTCACCGCCAGCCTCGGCAAGAGCGACAGCGGTGCGGGTCCATCGCAGACAGGCCGCGTCGTCGCCGGCCTCCTGTGCCATCCAACCGGTGAACTCGGCGTACCGGGCGGCCAGGTGAAGAATCTCCAGGCGTTCGGCCAGCATGCTGACCTCGGCGAGCCCTCGCAGAGTCCGCACCTGCGCGGCGAGGGTCGGTAGCAACACCCGAGGGCTGGTCGTCTGCGCCGCCTGACGCATCCGACGCAGCAGCTCTTCGAACGGTGGCGCACCGTCAACCGAGCGGTCCGGCGGCGTCGACGCAAGCCACGCCGCGGGCAGTGGGACCGGATTCGGGTCCGCTCCCCGGGACAGCGCCACGGCAGACCGGCCTCGCGGATGCCCCGGCGACTGAGAGCTGATCTCCAGGGCCGCGTCGTTGCGGAGGATCATCACCTGCAGCCGTCCCAGGTGCGGGCTGGGAGTCAGCCCCAGCTCGGCGAGCCGGTGGGCCAGATGCTGGTATTCCCGGAGGGCGTCTGCCTGCCTACCGCCGCGGTACAGCGCGACCATCAGTTGCCCGACGAGTCGTTCCCGCAGTGGGTGTTCGGCGACCAACCCCGTCAGTTCGGAGGCCATCGCCTGGTGGTGACTCAATCGCAGGTGGACCTCCACCCGCTCCTCCAGGCCGCAGATCCGGCGCTCGTCAAGCTTGGCAGCCCAAGCCTCGATCCACGAGGTCCGCACCCCGTCGAGCGCCACCGCTCCGCGCCACAGGCTGAGTGCCTCGTCGTACGCGTCGATCGCCGCCTGGTCCTGGTGGCGCCCGCTGAGCCGACGAGCCTCGTCGAGGAGCTTGTCGAAGACCAGCGCGTCGAGGTCGCTCCGTTCGACGTTGATCTGGTAGCCCTCAGGGGCTCCACTGATCCGCTCTCCTTCGGCCTCTCCGTGGAGTTGACGCCGCAACTGCCAGACGCAGTTCTGCAGCTGTCGTCGCGCCGTCGAGGGAGGGTCGTCCCATACCACCCGGACCAGCCGATCGTGCGTCACCAGCCCGTTCGGCCTGGTCAGCAGCCCCGCCAGAATCCTTCGCTCCCGATGACCACGCAGGACGACAGGGCGGCCGTCCCGGAGAGCCCGCAGCGGACCGAGCACCGAAAACTTCACTGGAGCCTCCAGCCATGGGAGAACCCGAATATACGCGGTCATCGTTTCGACCACCTCGGCAATTCGGGCCGCCCAGACCACCCTGCCCGCTGGCGGAAGGCACATCTGCGGTATCGGCATGGCGCCCTCACTCCCTCCACCGCACGTCGACTCTTCCACCTCGACTGAAGCAGAGCCGGGCGCGGTATGGGAGCGCCGCATACCAGAACGGTGAACACGTCGATGCCGGAGAAATTCGACTCTCGCTTCTGATGGGAGCATGCGGCGGAAGAGGGGCGAACGAATGAACGACGACGTCGGGACCTGCGTGTTCTGCCAGATCGGTGCCGGCACGGCAACGGCTCTTCGGATCTATGAAACCCCGCAGACGATGGCATTCGTCCCGCTGCTACCCGCAACCGCCGGGCACACGCTGGTGATACCTCGCAGGCACGTGACCGACCTGTGGGCCTTGGCCTCGGAGGACGTCCAGCCGCTGATGGACACCGTTCTCGACGTGTCCCATGCCATCAGAGAGGCACTTGCGTCGGACGGTCTGAACCTGATCATTTCGGCCGGCCAGGCTGCCTCACAGACGATCCCGCACCTTCACATACACCTGGTTCCCCGCTGGCACGATGACCCGATCCAGGCCATCTGGCCGGCGCGGGCACCCACAATCGACAGCGCCCGGCTTGAGCGGACCGCTGAACGGATCCAGGCCGCCATGCCGCCCTGTTCCCGGGCGTCTCGGCCCGCAGCAGGGGGGACGACATGTCGGCCAGGTCTGACACCCGGACCATGACGGTCAACTGCGCCTCGCCACGCGGGTAAGCCACCGACCGCGTACGGGAAATGCGGCGGTGGCCAGTCCACTCAATGCCTCCGCGGATCTCAACGTTTGCCCCATGCGCTGGCCGCTCATCGACGATCGCCAGCGGAAAGGCATAAGGACCGGACCAATATGCGAATGCCTGGCCGTATGACCAGGCACCAAGGGAGGAAACCGTGAAACTCAACCGAAAAGTCGTGCACGGACTCGTGACTGCGGCCACCGCCTGCAGCACCACGCTGATCGCCTTTCCCGAATCGGCGTCGGCCGGGGTCGAAACCAACTGCACCGTCCGCTCCGGCGGTCCGGTCGTCCTCTACTACGGGCAACAGCAGCAGGGCGCCTCCATCTGCCTCAACGGCCTGATCAACGACATGAAGAGCCCGGCTCTCTACTTCGGGCCGTCCGGGTCCGGCCACGGCACCCGGGTCTGGAACAACGCCGGCTCGGCATCGAACTACGACACGACGTGGCGGCCGGTGATCTGGTCCGAGCCCGGCATGACCGGCCCGTCGTACGCGCTGGGCGTCTGCTGCGATGCGGGCAGTGCGCCGTACAACCTCGCCGGTCTCACCAACGACAACCGGTCGCTTTCCTGGTCCCCCAACTAGCCATCATCCAGACACGTCAAACCCTCGTGGCACGTGACGCCGTCGGCTCTGTCGCCGCGGCGTCATGTGCCACCGATTACAGCCGGGGGCAGCGAACATGGCATCGCACGGACGAAGAACCGCCCGGTGGGGCGCACTCATGCTGCTGCTCGCAACCGCGGCGGCTTGCTCCCCCGACCCGGACGGCACAGCTGAGCGTGGTGGCGTGGGTGGGATCACCATCACCAGTCCGCCCGCCGTCACCGAGATGCGCAGCGCCGACGGTGCCGCGGGACTGGTCCTGCCCATCGCGGCGTACCGGCTCGACGGCGAGCAGCGCGTCACCCTGGACCGGGCTCGATCCATCCTGGTCAATGACTGCATGCGACGCTTCGGGATCGATCGCGGACAGCCCGCCGCAGCCACCGGCGGCGCGGGCCCTGAACCGATGTCGCGCCGGTACGGCGTCACCGACCCGGCCGTCGCCGCCAGGTGGGGGTACCACCTCGCACCGGGCGAAGGCAGCGTCGCTCGCACCAAGCCGGGTGCCGCCGTGCCGCCCGCCGAAATGCTCGTCTGGACCGGCAGCGAGGACGGCCGCCCGGCGCCAGCCGGCCAGCCCACCCGCACCTACCAGGGGCACGAGGTGCCCGCGGGCGGCTGCGCGGGCGAGGCGGGCCGCGAACTGCAGCTCACGAGCCCCGAGGACATCGCCGAGCACCTCGTCACCTCGATCGACTTCAACGCCTTCGAGCAGGCGCGGGCGGACGACCGGATGCGCCAGGTGCTCGGCAGATGGTCTGCGTGCATGCACGAACAGGGCTACCACTACGTCGACCCGTTGACTGCTGCGGCAGCCGCGGATCTGCGCCCGGCCACGCCCTCAACCGCCGAGAAGCGGACCGCGACCGCGGACGTGGCGTGCAAGACCCGTAACAACGTCGTGGGCGTCTGGTTCTCAGTCGAGTCCGCGTACCAGACCGCGATGATTCAGGCGCACGCCCAGGATCTGCGCGCCGCCCAGCAGAGGATCGCGGTCGTGGTCCGGAACGCGCAAGCCGTGCTCGACCACCTCGGCGGGTGATCGGGCGTGGGATACCACGACTCGGTCTGATCCCCGCAGCATCTCGACCCCGCCGGCGACGGCGACGCTGTCTGGGCGCGGGCGCTGCCGGACCGCAGCGCCGCTGCGACTCGACGAGAACCGGCCGGGCTGAGGCCGGCAGCAGGCAGGGAGGTAAGGACCTTCACCGTGGCCGGCCCACGTACCGCGAACTAGGTAATTCTTGCCGATGTGTAGCGGTTGCCGTCTTGGCACGATCGCATCTGCCGGGTGCGGATCCAGCGGCTCGCTCTCCTGCCCGGCGATCAGATGGTCGGTGACGCAGAGAGGCTTCACGATGGAGAACATTACGGACACCAACGAGGCCGGCATTGACGTGTCGGCCCCGGTGGTCAGCCGCCACAGCGTCACGGTGACCGCGTCGGCGGAAGCCGTGTGGCGGATCCTCACCGACATCGACGCATGGACAACCTGGCTGCCGGAAATCCCGTACGCACGGGTGGAAACACCCGGCCCGCTCGCCCCGGGCTCCGTGTTCCGCTGGTCGGCCGCGGGCATGGAGATCGAGTCGACGATCGTTCAGGTACGGCCGCGCGAGCGCCTCGTGTGGCGGGGATACGGCGACGGACCGGACGGGGTCCTCGGTGTCCACGTCTGGGCGCTCACTCCGGCCGGCGACGGTGTGGAGGTGTCGACCGAGGAGTCCTTCGCGGGCCCGCCTGTCGATGCCGACCCTGGGCCGTTCCAGGAGGGCCTCGACACGACCCTCGCCAGGTGGCTGGAACGACTCAAGGGCACCGCCGAGGCGGTGGCCGCCTCATGAAGAATCGTGTGTTTGCCGTCGCGACGGCAGTGGTCGTGGCCGGTCTCGTGGGCACCGCAGGTGCGCCGGCTCAGGCCGGTGCCAGGCGCGATGGCGGCTCCGAGGCCGCGACGGTGCAATGTGCGGGAAGGACAGTCGACGCGGCGGCGAAGATTCGTTATCGGACGGAGACGACGATCGACGCTCCGCTACGGACCGTCTGGAAGCTGCAGACCGACGTGGAACGCTGGCCGTCGTGGCAGAAGCCCGTTCTGTCCAGCAAGCGGCTCGATCGTGGCCCACTGCGTCCCGGTTCGTCGTTCCGGTGGACGACACCGGTCCTCGAGACCGCGCTGAATCCCGCCACGACCCTCGTCGTCACCTCCACCGTCCGGCAGCTTCAGCACCAGAGGTGCCTTCGCTGGAACGGCCCGGCGATCGGTGCGGGGCTGCGCATCGACGAGGGGGTGCACGTGTGGACGTTCACCGAGATCGACGGCCGGGTTCTCGTGCGTACCGAGGAGACGTGGCGCGGTGACCAGGTCGAGCAGGACGTCGATTTCTCCACCGTGGCTCTCGGGGCGGGCCTGGAGACGTGGCTGACGGAGCTGAAGTCGCGTGCCGAACGGGAGTGTGATCGCGCCCGGCGCTGACGTGACCCAAGGGCCCCGCCGGTCTCGTACCGGCGGGGCCCCTTTGTCGCTCGGTCGGCCCGGCTCCGTCAGCGGAGTAGTTCTCGGAGCTGCCGGCGTGAGGTAATGCCCAGTTTGCGGTAGAGGTTGCGCAGGTGGGCGTCGATCGTTCGCGGGCTGACGAACAGCAGCGCGGCAACCTCCTTGGTGCCCGCGCCGGAGGCAACCCTGCGGGCGACGAGTAGTTCGCGGGCGGTCAGCCCCGCGAGCGGATCGGCGTCGTCGGCCAGGGTCGACTCGCCGATGGCGTCCAGTTCGCGGGCGGCGCGGCCGGCGAACCCGCGCGCGCCGATGGTGGAGAGCAGTTCGTGCGCGGCGCGCAGCTCCACCCGCGCCTCGGCGCGACGGCCGACCCGTCGCAGCCACTGCCCGTAGAGCAGTCGGGCACGCGCGTAGTGGACTCGCATCCGGCTCCCGGCGAACCGGCTGATCGAGGCACGGTAGTGGTCCTGCGCGCCGAGCCCCGGGTCGAGCAGCGCACTCGCCAGTAGATGCGCACCGGTCGTCCACGCGTTCGGATTGACCCGTGCGACCTCCCCGATCCATTTAGCCGAATCCTTGGCCTCTTCGGGACGTCCGACGTAGGCGGCGGCTTCGACCAGCTCGTGGTGGAAGACGGAGGCGGCGTACGCCCCGCGCCGGTGCTGGTCCCGTACGAGCAGCAACGCGTCGATCGCGGCCTCATGGTCGCCGCTGCCGTTGCACAGAACGCCGATCGCGTAGTGCAGCGCGGTGGGTTTCACCCCCACCCAGTCGCGCAGCTTCTCCCGGATCTCGCGGAACCGTTCGACGTCCCCGCTCCAGGCGGCAAGCATCAGGTCGGACCCGACGAGGTTTGACGTCCCGGCGGCCTCGTCGACCGCACGCGCCTCGATGATGCAGACCTGCGCGTCGGCGAAGCGACCCATGATCGTCCGGGCGACCGCCTGGAAGCGCAACGCATGGGGAAGGATCGCGTAGGCCCCCTGCGCCCGGGCGAGTTCCACCTGACGGTCGGCGATCTGCTCCATAGCATCGCTGTCACCGATGTCGACGCTCAACACACAGGCACGTTCCATCCACCACGGATCCGCGCCGGGCGTGCGGGCGTGGTCCCGGAAGGCGTCGACCGCACGGCGCATCATGGGCATCGCCTCGTCCACCGGGCGCAGATGCTGCTCGACCAATGCCCGCAGCAGCAGGTCAACCGGACGTGGCGGCTGACGCTGGGGTACCCGTTCCCGGATGTGCAGGGCGAGCCGCCGTAACCTCCCCGGCTCGTCGACGCTGAACATGAGCGACGCGAAAGCCTCCAGGTAGGTCTCGCGGACCTCGTCGGGCCCCACGCCGTCGGCCGCGTCGATGAGCGCGATCGTCGCCGGGATGGTGCGCGCCACGTGATAGTCGATCGTGGCGCGCAGCAGCCGCGCGGCGTGGCGGTCGGCGGGGTCCGGATGGAGACGCTCGGCCTCGTCCACCAACTCCCGGGCGGCAGACGGCGCCCCCGAGCCCAACCGCGCCCGGGCCGCGGCCAACAACCGGCGGGCCCGCCGTGACCGGCCGGGTGTCAGTCGGGCCGCGCGCTCGAGGAACGCGGCCGCTGCCGCGAGTCCGCCGCGGCGCTGTGCTCGTCCGGCCGAACGCTCCAGCTCGGCCGCGGTCTCCTCATCCGGGCCATCGATCGCGCTCGCCTGGTGCCAGGCGCGACGGTCGGGATCGATGTCGGCGTCCGTACCGGCGGCGAGCGATGCGTGCGCCTGCCGTCGCTCCCTGGCGCCAGTCGACAGGTACACCGCGGAACGCGCCAACGGATGCCGGAAGTGCACCCGGGGCCCGGCCACCAACAGGCCGCTGTCCTCGGCCGCGGCCAGGTCCACGGCGTTCAGACCCTGAATCGCCATCGCGCGGCGCAGCAGAACGAGGTCGCCTGTCGGCTCCGCCGCGGCCAGCGCCAGAACCGAGCGCGTGGGTGTCGGCAGCCGCAGGAACCGACTCACGAACCGGTGTTCCACGGCGCGGTGCCCGGCCTCCCCGGGTAGCCCGAACGGTCCCGCGTCGCGGGCGAACTCCACCAGGGCGAGCGGGTTGCCGGCCGCTTCGGCGAGGATCCGTTGCACGATCGCTTCCTCGTGGCCGAACGGCGCCCGATACCGCAACAGGGTGAGGGATTCCGAATCGGTGAGCCCGGTGAGAGTGAGGGCGGGCAGGCGACCGAGCCCCGATACCGAGGCGGCGGTACGGCCAGCGAACACCATGGCGACCCGCTCCGCCGCAACGCGTGCCGCGACGAAGGCCAGTACCTGCCGCGAGCCGGCGTCGATCCACTGCACGTCGTCGACCACGCAGAACACCGGCCTGCGCCGGCCTACGGCACTCAGCAGGCCGAGAACGGCCAGGCCGACAAGCATCGGGGTCGGCGTGACGCCGGCCTGCAGCCCGAACACCGCGTCGAGCGCGCTCCGCTGCGGCACGGGGAGTCCAGCGCGGTGGTCGAGCACGGGCGCGCACAACTGGTGCAGGGCCGAGTAGGGCAGCTCGCTCTCGAACTCGACACCACCGGCCCGCAGCACCCGCCATCCGTCGAGCCGCGAAGCAGCCGCACCGATGAGCGTCGACTTGCCGATCCCCGCATCACCGAGAACGAGCATCGCCCCGCCACGGCCCCGCGCCGCGGCTGCCGTCACCGCGGCGATCTCGCCCAACTCCGCCTCGCGAGCGACGAACAATCCCGACCTGATATCTGTCATCAGCTTCTGCGTGTCGCCGGACGAATGGTGCCCTCCGGTTGTTCGGCCCCACCGATGGTATCCGGAGCAGCGCACCGACCGGGACGGGCGCCGGGTCGGAAGTCGGCGCTCCTACGCGGGCAACTCGAACAGTTCCAACTGGATGCCGTCGGGGTCACGGAGATAGAGAATCTTCGTCCCGGCCAACGCCCCCGCTTCGACGCCGTCGCCGTCCTGAAGCACGACCGGATCGGCGTTGACGTGCACGCCCCGCCGCACCAGGTCGCGGTGCGCCGAGTCGAGGTCGTCGACCTCGAAACACAGGTGCATCACCCCAACGTCAGAGTTGCGCCCGGTGAAGGGCCTTGGCTGCGGGCTGTCGTACTGGATGAGTTCCAGCAGGACGTTGTCACCGGCCAACGCGAAGGATGCCCGCATCGACGCGTTCTCGACCTCGACAACCGCACCGATCGCCGGGTTCGTCGCCGAGATCGTCACGCCGTTCGGCGCGATGCCGAGGACGTCCTCGTACCACCTCACCGACCGCGCCAAATCGCTGACCGGCACTCCGATGTGATGCATTCTGGTCACTCTGCTCATGATCCCCATCCTGTAGCGCCGAGCCAGCACTGTGGAAGGCACAGGTCTTCCGCGTACCGCTGGTACCACCCAGTTCCCCGGACCGATAGCGGATCATGGGGTTCATGAATGACCTCGGAGCCGCGCTGCGGGCCTGGCGGGATCGCACGGACCCGGCCGCTGTCGGTATCCCGAACGCCTCTCGTCGCCGCGTCGTCGGGCTACGACGCGGCGAGCTGGCAGCGCTGGCCGGCATCTCCCCCGAATACGTGGCACGCCTCGAACAGGGCCGGGCCGCCACACCATCGGCGCAGGTGTGCACCTCCCTGGCCCGCGCGTTACGACTCTCTGACAACGAGGAGGCGCACCTGATGCGCCTTGCCGGCTTCGCCGCGGCCCCGGACCGGATACCCCAACTGATCCCCAGCAGCCTGCACCGCGTCATCGACCACCTCGGCGACACCCCGGCCGCCGTCTACGACGCCGTGTGGCGGCTGCTGCACTGGAACCGGCTGTTCGCGGCCGTCTTCGGCGACCCCGCCGGTGCCACCGCCGACGATCGCAACGCCTTGATCATCCAGTTCGAGTCCCGAAACCCCCGAGTCCGGCAGACCGACACCGAACGCGCCTACTTCGAGCAGTCGTTGGTGGCCGACCTGCGCGCCACCAGCGCCCGCTATCCCAACGATCCCGACGTGGCGGCACTGATCTCGCGGATGGCCGGGAACGACAGGTTCTGCCAGCTCTGGGCCCTCGGCGCGGTGGCCAATCACGAGAGCGCGCACAAGACCGCCGTACACCCGGACGTGGGGGCCATCCCGCTGGACGCCAACGTTTTGACCACCCAGAACACCGACCTGCGACTCGTGGTCCTCACACCTCGGCCCCACACCGCCGCTCGCGAAAGACTGGATCGACTGGGTTGACGACACGGTTCCGGTCTGGACGAAGGAACCCTGGGAGGCAGCGGCGGAGCGCACGCCGGCCAATTCCCCCTGCCCGAATAGGTAATTCCTACCGATGCGGTACGGAGCTCCGCTACCGCATCGTCGTTGTGGTCGGGGGCTGGAGGATCTGACGTGGGCGTGGTGCGCAGGCGGCTGGCCGCGATCATCGCAATGACGACGGTGTCTACGGTTCTGTTCGCCCCTGGAACCGCCGATACCGGCGGCAGCGGTAGCGCGGGACCTGATCGTGGCGTCCTGGAACATGCAGGGCCAGAACGACGGGACCGGAGGGCCTCCGGAGTCGCGGTGGCGGACCGGTGTGCAGCAGATTCGACGGCAGGGCTGGGACAACTCGTCGAGTGGTTGTCCCAGGCCCGCGCGTCGGCGGAGCGGAACTGTCAGCTCGCGGTCTCGCGAGCCGCCTGATCGATCAGGGCCACCGCGGTCTCCGGGTGCGAGACAAAGAGCAGGTGCGAAGCGCCGTCGACCACCCGGACGGTGGCCCCGGCCCGCTCCGCCATGAACTCCTGCGTCTCCGGCGGGATGATCAGGTCGGCGCCGCTGACCAGCGTGTAGGACGGAATCGTGTGCCACGCCTGCGGCCCGGCCGCCGGCTCGCCGAACGCCGCCGCTGCGGCCGGACGCTGCGCGATCGCGTACACCGCCGCGTCCTCGGCGGGGACGTCGGCCGCGAAGCGGTCGTGATAGACCGCCGGGTCGATATACAGGTCGACCTGTCCGTCCGTCAGCGGCACCACCTTCAGCGACTCGTTCACCGTGCTGCCCGCGAACTTGCCGACCAACTCCTCGACCGCCTCACCGGTGTCCGGCACGAACGCCGCCAGATAGACCAGCGCCCGCACGTGCTCGCTACCGGCCGCAGCCGCGGAGATGACGGCGCCTCCATAGGAGTGGCCGACCAGCACGATCGGCCCCGCGATGCGGTCCAGCAGCGCCTTGACCCCGGCCGCGTCGGAGGCGACGCCGCGCAGCGGATTCGGCGCCGCGACCACCGGGTACCCGCCGGCCAGCAGCCGCCGGATGACCCCGTCGAACCCACTGCTGTCCGCGAACGCACCGTGTACGAGCACGATTGTCGGTCGGCCGTCTCCATTTACCATGGTGTACCTCTTCCCTGATCCTCGGGTGCGGTCGGATCGACGCTAGGCGCGGGGTTTGGACAGCCACTGAACGCGCCGATCGCGGGGCATCAACTGGCCATCAAGTCGCACACGCCCTCGGTCCGGGCCGGCACGTCGGATGCCGGAGGAACCTCCCGGTCCGCGCGATGCCAGAGAGCAACGGGCAGGGCGGCGAAGAGGACGCTGGCAAGCCCGAGCAGACTGATGGCCGCCGCGACGCCGATCGCATCGGCGACCAGCCCGGCGAGGGCTGCACCGAGTCCGTGCGCGGTGAGGTTCGTGGAAGCCGCCAGGCCCAGCCCTCGGCCGCGCTGGTTGGCGGGGAGCAACTCCGCGAGCGTGGACACCGAGATGACGATGAGCACCGCCCACGCCGCGCCGCTGAGACCGAAGACCAGCATGATCAGGTACGGGTCGTCCAGCGCGATGACGGCCAGCAGCGGCAGGCCGGGCGCCACGCACGCCACCGGGAACACCCTCGGATGATGTGCCGCGACGGCGTACCTGGTGAAGAGGCCCAGGGCCGCCACGGCGAACAGTCCGGCCGAGGCCATGAACAGGCCGACCCACCGCGGGCCGAGGCCCACCTCGGCGGCGAGCGCCACGGCCAGCGCCTCCGGGGCGATGAGGAACACGGCTGAGAAGGTCATCAGGAAGATCGCCCGACGGGCCGACGACCGCCAGATGAGGCCGAGCGTCGAAGTGATCGTCGTCGGCTCACCGGCTGCCGCGGCGGCCGGACGACGCCTGACGAGCAGCAGGATGACGATCGCCGACACGGCGAACGTGAGGCCGTCGACAACCAGGCAGATGGCCGGCGTGAAGGCAGTGGACAGGAAACCGCCGGAGGCGAACCCGGCCAGCGTCGCGCCCTGGTTCACCGACTGCCGCACGGCCATCCCGGCGCCGTACCGCTCGGGGGGCAGGATGTCGCGCAGCAGCGCGAGGCGGGCGGCCTGGTAGGGGCCGCTCAGCAACGCTGACATCGCCACCAGGCCGCACAGCAGCGGCAGCGGAGCGCCGGGAATCGCCATGGCAAGGACGATCACCGCCCTGGTCCCGTCGATGACTACCAGGACCTCGCGGCGAGGCCGGCGGTCGGCCATCGACGAGAGCAGGACGCCGCCCACCACCGTGGGCAGGTAGGTGAGCCCGTAGGTGAGCCCGCTGAGCCCGGCTGACCCGGTTCGTCCGAAGACCAGTAGGGCCAGCGCCACCCGGGCGAGCTGGTCACCAAGCACCGACAACAGCTCGGTCACCGTGATGGCGCGGAACTCCCGATTGCGCAGCAGCGGCCCCATGGTGGCGTCCTTCCGGTTGCCGGCCCCGACCTGACACCCCGACGCTTACATCGACCACTGCAGATTCACTTCCGAACTGGCGAGCGCCGCGTTCAGTGCCTGTCCACTCGCCGACGGTTGACTCCGAGTCAGGTCAACGACGTCGAGGAGGTGGCCATGAAGAAGTTCACGCCGTACTGGTGACCCGGCATGCAGCCGTGACGACGGTCGGTGGAATCTCCCTCCCGGAGACGCCGCCGACCGTCCCGCCCACGACGTAACAACGCCGACTCGTAGACCCGGTAGAATCGACTGGTCCACGTACGCCGTGCAGGTGGAAGCAAGCGTCATGTCGGTTCGGGGTCGATAAGCGTGGCCGTGCCAGTCTCTCCCGACCCACCCGGCGACGAAGATCCGCCGGTTGGTCGCTCCTCGGTGTCCCTGCAGATCCTCGGCCCGCTGCGGATCTGGCGCGACGACGTCGAGCTGGCTGCCGGCCCCCGGCAACAGGCATATCTCCTCGCGCTGCTCCTGGCCCGCGTCGGCAGGCCGATCAGCACGAGTGAGCTGATCGATCTGATCTGGGGCGATGACGTTCCCACCAGTGCCCTCAACGTGATCCAGAAGTACGTCGGCGTGTTACGACGGATCCTCGAGCCGGAACTTCCCGCCCGGGGCACCGGCTCGTTCCTGCACCGTCGCGGTAACTCCTATCTGTTCGTCGCCGCCTCCAGCGCGCTGGATCTCGTCGCCTTCCGGAGACTCGTGGGTGCGGCCACGGCCGCCGCGGCGCGGCAGCACCACGAAGCGGCGCTCGACCACTACATCGATGCGCTCGGCCTGTGGCATGGCCCGGCAGGTGGCGGCATCGCCGACGGGACGGGCGCGGAGGCCACCTTCGCCGTGCTCGACAACGAGTTCTACGACGCCTGCTCGGCCGCGGCCGAGCAGGCGGTGTCGCTGGGCCGACCGGAACGGGTGCTTCGCGCCCTGCGACTGGCCGCATCGATGGCACCGTTCCACGAACCCGTGCACGCCGGCCTGGTCGGTGCCCTAGGCGCCGCCGGTCGCCAGGCGGAGGCACTGGCGGTCTTCCGGGCGGTCCGCGATCGCCTCGCCGACGAGCTGGGCGTCGACCCAGGTCCGGCACTGGAGGACGCACACCGGCGGGTTCTGGCTCAGCCATCGGTGTCGCCGCCGTCGATGGACACGGCGGACGAGGTCCAGGTGAACGCAGGAGCTGGCCTCGTCGGCCGGATCGAGGAACTCGCCATGCTGCGACGCACCGTGCTGCGCGCCGTTGCCGGGGGCGCGGCCATCGGCATCCTCGAGGGTGAACCGGGCGTCGGCAAGACCCGCCTGCTGGAAGAGGCCGCGAAGGTGGCGGACCAGCACGGCGCGCTGGTGACCTGGGGTCGCTGCCTAGAGGGCGACGGAACTCCGTCGATGTGGCCGTGGGAGCAGGCGCTGAGCGCGGTCGTCGACAGTTTGCCCGCGCTGGAGCGGGAGAAGTGGCTCGCCAGCGAGCTCGGCATCCTGCTCGGGCTGGGCAGCGACGCCGTCCGGGCGGTTCCCGACGGTAGCGCTCAGTTCCGGCTCTTCGAGCAGGTCGTCGCCCTCGTCAGAAGTGCCTCGGCACAACGACCGACACTCCTGATCCTCGACGACCTGCAATGGGCCGATGATGCCTCCCGGCGCTTGTTCAGTCATCTGGCCGGCCGGCTGCCCGACCGCACCGCAATCATCGGTGCGCTTCGCGACAGGGCGCCGGTGCTCGACTCGGCCCTCTCCCAGGTGCTTGCTACGGCCAGCCGGCTGCCCGGCCACCGCAGGATCCGGCTCGGCCCGCTCGGACTGACCGACGTCACCGCACTCATCCGCCGTGAGGCCGGCCGCGAGCCCGACGACGCCGTCGCCCGCGCCATCCACGCCCGTACCGCCGGCAATCCGTTCTTTGTCCAGGAACTGTCCCGGCTGCTCAGCGAGGACGGCGCGCTCAGCGAGGACGGCGCATCCGGACCGGCGGGGGTTCCGTCCACCGTGCGCGACGTCGTTCGCGACCGGATGGCCAGCCTCGACGACGACGCGCGCGAACTACTGCGCGTCGCCGCGCTCATCGGCCGTGACATCGACCTGCGGCTGCTCTCGCGCGCCGCTGGTGTGGACGTCGCGGACTGCCTCGAACGCCTCGAGCCGCTGCACGCCCTCGGCCTGCTCGAACCCGGTCCGGAGAATCCGTCCTCGCTACGATTCGCACACGACCTGGTGCGCGAGTCGGTCTCCGAGACCACGGCGAAACAGCAGATCATCCGGCTACATCTGCGCGTCGCGGATGCGCTCGAACGGACCCATGGCCGCGACGAGGCCGTCGCCGAACGCCTCGCCTTCCATCTGTGGGCGGCCGGTGCCCTGGCCGAGCCTGTTCGCACCGGGGAGGCGCTGATCCGCGCCGGGCGCTACGCGGCGTCCAAGCTCGCGTTCGAGTCCGCCAATCGCCAACTGCGTGCCGCCGTGCAGATCACTCGGGCATCGGGGCTCATGGAGCTGGAGTTGTCCGCCCTCACGCTGCTCGCCATCGTGGTCAGACGGCAGTCCGGCTACGATGCCTCGACCTTCGATCTGCTGGAGCGGGCCGAATATCTGGCTCGCACTCTCGCCCGGGAGGCAGAGGCCGCCGACTTCGCCTTCATCCGCCTCATGGGCGCGTACACCTGCCTGGAGAAGAGTCGTGGGCAGTTGGCCCGCCGGATGCACGAGTACGGCCGGACGTCCTCCGATTCGGGTGTCCGACGCTATGGCCGGCAGGCCTGGGGCCTGTATCACTGGGACATCGGCAACATCGGCGAGGCGTACCGCTGTTTCGCCGGAGAAGACGACGACCCCTCCGTGCCGGACGAGGAGACTCCGCTGCGGCGGGACGGCAGCATTCCGGGGGAAGGACCCGGATGGCGTGCCGTGATGACCGCGCTGAACGGTGACGTCGAGTCGGCGCTGGCCTTCGTCAACACCTGGGACACCCCGGGTGATTCGTACGCGGCCGCGGTCTGCGTCTACTACACCACCATGATCGCATCCATGGCCGGTGACGCGGCCCTGGCCAGACGTGCCGGCGAGCGCTGGGTCTCCGCCGGGCTGGCCCGCCTTCAATCCCAGATCGACCACTACATCCGACAGAGCTGGTGCTGGGCACGGGCCCTCACTGGTGACGATCCGGCCGCTGCGGCGGCCGAGGCCGAGGAACTGCTGGCCGCCAACCTGCTCGACCCGCCGCAGTGGGGAATCGCCTACCACCATGCTCTGATCGCGGAGATGTGGCTGGCAGCCGGCCTCCCTGACCGGGCCGGGGCCGCCCTCGACCGGGCCGACCAGGCCGTCTGGGAGCACGGCCAGCGCTACAGCGAAGGCCTGCTCCTGCTGCTGCGGGCACGCCTGTCGCAGGCGCGGGGGGAACCCCACGCGGTGGTCCGGGCCGCAGCCGAACGAGCCCAGGCCCACTCCACCGCCCGCGGGGCCCGACTCTTCGCCCGACGCGCCGAACGATTCCTCGTCGAACTCACCGAGCCCTGCACCGCCCACACGACGATCCACGGATAGTGCACCACGAGGCTGGGCCCGGTGCGGGCAACGTCTCGGCCGTCCACCGGGCCGATCTATCATGACGAGGTGCCGCGCCAGACGTCCCCGTTCGGCGATTGCCTACGGGCATCGCGCCGGGCCGCCGGCCTGACCATAGAGCAGCTGGCCGAACGGTCCGGCGTCAGCGCCCGGGCCATCTCCGACATGGAACGCGGGCACAGCCGCGCACCGCAGACCCGTACCCTCGCCGCTCTCGCCGACGGGTTGGGCCTCGACGATGACGGCCGGGCCGGTCTCACGGCCGCGGCGAAGGAGGCCCGCTCCCCGAGCGCGGCCGGCAGGCCCCGGCTCTGCGAGCCACCACGCGGCGTCACGGACTTCGTCGGCCGGCGTGCCGAACTCGAGATCGTCCGGCACGCTGCGAAGCACGCCGCCGAGATCGACGACCCGCCGCCGGTCCTCGTCGTGCACGGGCAGCCGGGACTGGGCAAGACCGCGTTGGCGGTCCGGGCCGCGCACGAACTACGCGACGACTTCCCCGACGGCTGCCTGTACGTCGACCTGCGCGGGGTCGACGCCACGCCGCTCCCCACCGGAGACGCCCTGCTGCGTCTGCTGCGTGCGCTCGGCGTCCAGCCCAACCAGGTCGCCGACAGCGACGACGAGCGCTCCGCCCAGCTACGCGGGATCCTGCGTGATCGGCGCTGCCTGCTGGTCCTCGACAACGCCGGTTCGGAGGCCCAGGTCCGGCCGCTGCTACCGGCGGGCGGCAGGTGCCTCGTCGTGGTGACCAGCCGGCGCGCCCTAGGCGGCCTCGAAGGCGTACTGCGGATCGCTCTGCCGCCTCTCGCGCCGGAAGAGTCCGCCGACCTGCTGCGTGCCATCGCCAGGCAGGCCGCCGACCCACAGACGGCGCCGCAGGTCGACAGGGTCACCGACCTGTGCGGGCACCTGCCGTTGGCGCTGCGGATCGCCGGGACCCGCCTTTCCACGCGTCCGCACTGGACGGTCCGGCACCTGGTCGACCGGCTCGCCGACACCGGCCACCGACTGGCTGCGCTGTCCACCGGCGACGCCGGAGTGGCCACCGCGTTCGCGCTGTCGTACACCCAGTTGCCGGCCCCCAGCGCCCAACTGTTTCGCCGCCTCGCCCACGTTCCGGCCGCCGACTTCGCGGCGCCGCTCGCGGCGGCGCTCATCGAGGCCGCGCTGCCCGACGCCGAGGACCGCCTGGAGGATCTGGTGGAGGTCGGTCTTCTGCAGACTGAGGGCGTCGACCGTTACCGATTCCACGACCTGATCCGGCTCTACGCCGACGAGCGGCTGCACGCCGAGGAACCGAGCGACACCCGGGCGGAGACCGCGGAACGGATGAACACCTGGCTGCTGGACACCGCCGTTGTCGCCGGCCGGTGGTACGAGCCCGGCTACGGCGGGTTGCCCGACGGCTGGGCCGGCCTGGTGCCCCTGGCCAGCATGGAGGAGGCTGACGCCTGGCTGCGGGCGGAGAGCGACAGCTGGCTGCCGGCGCTGCGTACCGCCGCCGCCCAGGGCCGGCACCAACTCGTCGCCGACGTCGCGGCGGCAACCCGCTGGTACTCCGAGTCGACGCTACGCTGGCGCGGCTGGTGGGAGGTACGCCGGCTGGCCCGCGCCGCCGCCAACGCACTGCCCGACTTGCGCCAGCAGGCCTTCCACACCAGCCTCTACGCCTGGACGGCGGTCCAACTGATGGCCCTCTACGAGGAGGCCACGGAGGCGGCGATGGAGGCATACCGGCTCGCACAGTCGATCGGCGACCCCCAGGAGCAGGCCCGGGCGCTCAGTTCGGCCGGCCCCGCCTGGCTGAATGTCCGCCGCTTCGACGACGCGCTGTGGGCCCACCGCACCGGGTGCGAGCTGGCCGACCGGGCCGGCGATCACGCCCTGTACGTGGATCATGTGGTGGGCATCGGCCATGCGTTGGAGCACCTGGGCCGTTACGACGACGCGGTCGGTGAGTTCCAGCGCGCCCTGACCGAACTCGACAGCCGTCCGGTGGCGGCCCGCCCGGCCTTCACCCTCCGGGGCAGCGCGATGTACGGGGTGGCGTCCTCCTTGGTCCGCGCCGGGCGCCACCAGGAGTCGCTGCACGCGGTCGAACGGGCGCTGCCGCTGCTGATCGAGAATCGGGACGACGACTTCGTGGCCTTCGCACTCGTCCTCCGGGGCAAGGCCCTGGCCGCACTCGGCCAGTCCGCCGAGGCTCGCACCGACCTGACCCGCGCCCTGGAGATGCTCGCCGGCAGCCTGCCCAGCCGGCTCGAGGACGAAGCCCGGGCGATGCTGCCCACGCTGGACGGCACCGGTCCCACCGACCTCACCCGTGACCTGGAGGCGCTCGCCGCCAGCCTGGACAGCCGGATCGAGACCGAGGCCCGGGCGACGCGGGCCGTCCTCGACGGCACCGATCCTGCCTGACGTTCTGCGTATTTCCCTTCGTTGTTCGGCCCCGACCAGCTTGTTTGCATGGTGACATGGTCATGTCACCTTCTGTTGTCACCTCATCGCTGCGTCGCGGCCTCACGTCGGGCCAGATCGGGATGCTCACCATCGGCGGGGTCATCGGCACCGGGCTGTTCCTCGGCTCCGGCCTCGCCGTCTCCATGGCCGGACCGACCGTACTGCTCACCTTCGTCGTCGGCGGGCTCCTCGCGATCGCCCTCACCTACGCCGCCACCGAGATGGCGCTCGCCCATCCCGACCTGCACGGGTTCGGCGCGCTCGCCCACCGCTACCTCGGCCCCCTCGCCGGGTTCACCCAACGCTGGCTGTACTGGGGGGTGGTCGCGATCGGCGCCGGCACCGAAACCGTCGCCGTAGGGATCTACATCCGGTACTGGTGGCCGCAGGTGCCGCTGTGGATCCCGGTCATGCTCGCCGCCGCAGCGATCATCACGGTCAACGTGTTTCCGGTGCGGGCCTTCGGCACGGTCGAGTACTGGTTCTCGTCCATCAAGGTTGCCGCGATCGTGGTGTTCCTTGTTCTCGGCGCCGTGCTCCTCACCGTCGGGCTGCCCAACCGACCGGCGACCGGCCTGTCGGCGATCAGCGACGCACCGTCCTACCTGCCCCACGGACTCACCGGCCTCGTGGTCGCGCTGATCGTGGCGACCTTCAGCTTCGGCGGCACCGAGGCGCTCGCGCTGACCGCCGCCGAGTCGGCCAACCCCGGGCGCGACCTACCGCGCGCGGCGCGCGGGACGATTCTGCGCGTATGCCTGTTCTACCTGCTCAGCATGGTGGTCATCGTATCGGTGTCGCAGGCCGTCGGCCGGGTGCCGGACGGCGCGCTCGCCACGAGCCCGTTCGTGCTGGTCTTCGAGTGGACCGGGCTGCCGGCCGCCGCCGCGGTGATGAACTTCGTGGTGCTCACCGCCGCGCTGTCGGCCCTCAACACGGTTTTCTACGTGTCGACGCGCACGCTGCACTCGCTCGCGGTCGACGGCCAGGCGCCGGCCTGGGCGAGACGGGTCAACCGCCACGGTGTGCCGGTGAACGCGGTCGCCGCGTCGGCCGTCGGGCTTCCCCTGGCGGTGACGGTGTCCCTCATCTCGCCCGACGACGCGTTCGCGAAGCTGCTCGGCATCGCGTTGTTCGGCGCCGCCACGACCTGGGTGCTCATCTTCGCGACCCACGTGGCCTTCCGCCGCCGGCGCACCGCCGACGAGGCGCGCCGGTCGCCGCTGTCGCTGCCCGGCGGTTGGCACACCAGTGCCGCGGCGGCGGTTGCGATGGCGGCGGTGGTCGTGAGCATGCTGTTAGTCGGGACGTTCCGGGTCGCGTGGACGGTCGGCGTACCGACCGTGGTGGTGATCGTGGTGACGTACGCGCTGACCCGAAGGGTGCGGTGCACCACCCCGCAACAGTGATCCGCAACCACGGCGCCGTCCCAGTCAGCAGCCGAGCCGCCGACTGGAGACGGCGCCTCGTCGCTCCAGAGACCGATTGTCACAATGCAGCTGTACGGCCGCCTCTCACGCGTCGATCAGGCCGACGATCTGCCGAGACTTCAGATCAGGCAGGTGCGGCGGGAGATCCAGGCAGGTGCCGACTCGGCTCGAGCGCAAGGTGAGGCCCGCGCTCGGTTCGCCGCCCCCACTCGCGGCTGTTCGACCGGACGTCCCGCGCGACGCCATAGCTCACGACCGTCGGTTCCCCCAGCCGGAGGATCTGGTCACCGGTCGGCCGTCCGGATCGGGTCGTTGCACCGGGCGATCGTCGTACTCGGTGGAGAGGACGACGTGCGAGTTCATCTCCCCATGCTCGCCGAGCCGTTCGAGCAGTCCTTCGAGGTGCTGCATCGACGCCGCCCGCACCTTGAGCATGGTGCAGGAGTTGCCGGACAGCTTGTGCACCTCGTAGACCTCTGGAAGGTCGTCAGCGGTGGAGGTCCTCAGCAGGCATCGTCCGTGGGCGCACCGCATCTGCACAAAGGCGGTCAACGGTAGGCCGGCGGGTGCTGGATCAACGATGGCCCGGTAGCCGGTGATCACCCCCATGTCCTCCAGGCGCCGCACACGCTCGGCGACGGATGGCGGGGAAAGGTTGATCTGGCGGCCAAGTTGGTTGTACGACACGCGCCCGTTGCGCTGCAACTCCCCGATGATCCGCCAGTCGGTCTGATCCAGCGATCTGTTCATCTGTAAACCCAATCAGCAAAGCATCTTATGGTCGTAAACCCCTAACAGCCGAGACGAGGGAAGTGCCCATTCATTGGCGGATCTTAGCTTTCTAGCGTTGATCCATGCCAGCAGATACCTACGAGGTGACGCCGTCCACAAGAGACCACACGCGCGCTATGCCGGCCCTGTTCACGGGAGCCGCGATGATCAACGCGGCCATCTCGGGGGCCAGCGCTGTTGCCACGATCGTCGCCGCTGACCGGCTCGGTGCCGGGTGGGGCGGATTACCAAACGTGGCCGCGATTTCGGGTACTGGCCTCGGTGCCCTGATGGTGACGGCCGTAATGGGTCGACGGGGCCGGCGCGCGGGCCTCGTCGTCGGCTACCTCTGCGCCACCGCGGGCGCCGCGCTGGCGGTGTTCGCCGTCGCCCACAACGACGTCGCCGGTCTCAGCCTCGGCATGCTGTGCATCGGGCTGGGCAACGCCGCCGCCGGATTGTCCCGCTACGTCGCCGCGGAGTTGTATCCACCGCGGCGACGAGGCTTCGCCATCGGCGTGCTGACGTGGGCGGGGACCGTGGGCGCGGTGGGCGGACCACTGCTGCTCGGACCCGCCGCGGCCGCCGCCACCAGACTCGGCGGGGCGGCGGCGTTGGGACCGCTCGTGCTCGCCGCCCTGGCCGCCGGCGTCGCCGTGCTCGCCGCGACCGCCGCGCCAGCAACCGTCGTAGAACATGGAGGTCCCGCGGCCAAGGTGCGGCCTCTCCTCGCCATGCCGACGGTCCGGTCGGCGTTCGCGGTGATGGCCACCGCACAACTCGTCATGATCGCGGTGATGACCGCGGCACCACTGGACATGCACCTGCACGGTCACGGGCTCGGCGAGGTGGGCGCCGTCCTCTCGGCACACACGCTGGGCATGTTCGCACTCTCCCCGTTGACCGGTCGGTTGGTGGACCGCGTCGGCACGCGACCGGTAATGCTCGGTGGTCTGCTCACCCTGTCCCTCGCCGCCGTCCTCACCGCGGCCAACACGCATACCCAACCCCGCGCGGTTGCCCTTCTTCTCCTCGGCTACGGATGGAACCTGTGCTTCATCGGCGGAAGCACCCAACTGACCCAGAACCTGCCACAGTCGCAATGCGTCCAGGTCGAAGGTGCCGTCGACAGCGGAATCTGGAGCATCGCCGCCATCGCTGGTCTCGGCTCCACGGCGATCCTGGCCACCGGCGGATACCCGGCCCTCGCCGGCCTGGCTATCCTCGCGGTCATCCCGTCCGCGCTGCTGGTGTCCAGAACAGCAACCACCAGCAGTTGACTCTCGGCCTTCCCCGGTTCCCGCCGGCGCCTGGCTGCGCCTCGCCGTGACAGCGTGGTCAGGGTCTGTGGATCTGACGGTGTTTCTGGCCCGACCTGCCAGGCGTTGTGCCTGGTGAGGAGGGTGCCGTGATGACCGCGACACTGAACGAGCAGACCGGAGGTAAGAAGCGACCCGGACTGTCGGCGGAGGCGAACGCTACCGCCGACCTGGTCCGGGCCGCGAAGGAACAGGGTCTGTCGTTGACCGGCCCGGAGGGGCTGCTCAGGCAGTTGACCAAGACGGTTTCTGGAGACCGCGCCGGACGAGGAGATGATCGAGCACATCGGCTATGCCATACAAGAAACCCGATATCGTTGGAGCCGGCTTCCTGGCCGTCGCTGCGTTGGCATCGGCTGGGCACGAGGAGAGACTGAGGCTGTGGGCGTTGCTGACGAAGCGGAGATTCACCGGGTCGTCCTGATCCGAGATCTGGTGACTGGTGCGGTCGGTGTCGTGGTGGCGTCGTTCGCCGCGGCGGTGGTCTGTCCTCCCGACGACCCGGTGGGACGCGTGCTGGTGATGGCGGTCGCCTGCGGCCTGTTGGCGACGGCGCTGAGCGACTGGCGTGCGTCACTTGCCGTCGCGGTCGTGGCCGTCGGCGTGTTCGTCGGTGTCCTCGCCGACGGCGCGCCACCGGCTCCGTCTCCGTGGGGCTTCACACCGATCTTCGTGGTGGCCGTGGTGTTGGGTGCAGGAAACCGGTACCTGCGCGTACTGAGGCGCAGGGACGAGGGGCACCGCCGGTCGTAGCTCGTAGCGAACGTTCCAGGCGCGGCTGCCGGTACGATGGGTTCCGGTGCGCCGGGAAGTCTGGTCGGCAAATGGCTCCGACCCGTCTTCCGAAAGGTGCTCGCCTGTGATGTCCAACCCGCAGTCACCCCCTCGTGTCCTCGGCCGCGGTTCCTGGGCCGAGGCGAGTCGCATCGCTGAGGTGCTGCGCAAGGAGACGATCGGCGGGGCACTGCTGCTGATCGGCGCCGCTGTGGCGCTGATCTGGGCCAATTCCCCGTGGGCGCACCGCTACGAGGCGATGACGGCGTTTACCGTCGGGCCTCACGCGCTGCACCTTGACCTCCCGCTGGCCACCTGGGCGGCCGACGGGCTGTTGGCGATCTTCTTCTTCGTCGCCGGTCTCGAACTCAAGCGCGAGTTCGTCGCCGGCGACCTGCGTGATCCGCGCCGCGCCGCGGTCCCGGTCGCCGCCGCGATCGGCGGCGTACTCGTGCCGGCTCTGGTGTACGTGGTGGTGAACTCAGGCGGCGCGCTGAAGGGTTGGGCGGTGCCGACGGCCACCGACATCGCGTTCGCCCTCGCCGTACTGGCGGTGATCGGCCGGCATCTGCCGACCGCGCTGCGCACCTTCCTGCTGACCCTGGCAGTGGTGGACGACCTGCTGGCGATCGTCATCATCGCGGTCTTCTACACCGCCCACCTGTCGGTGCTGCCGCTGCTGGCCGCGGCGCTGCCGCTGGGCTTGTTCGCGCTGCTGGCGCAGCGGCGGGTGCGCTCGTGGTGGCTGCTGCTGCCGCTGGCGTTCGCGACCTGGGCGCTGGTGCACGCCTCCGGCGTGCACGCCACCGTCGCCGGGGTGTTGCTCGCCTTCGCCGTGCCGGTGCTGCGCTCCAGGGGCACGGGTCCAGGGGTGGGGCTGGCCGAGCACTTCGAGCACCGATTCCGGCCGATCTCCGCCGGCGTCGCGGTGCCGGTGTTCGCGCTGATGTCCGCCGGAGTGGCCGTCGGCGGCCTCGACGGCCTGGCGCAGGCGCTCACGGACCCGATCGCGGTGGGCATCATGCTCGGCTTGGTCGTCGGGAAGCCGATCGGCATCCTGCTGGCAACCTGGCTCGTCGCCCGGTTCACCCGGGCCCGGCTGGACGCCGGGTTGGCATGGATCGACGTGACCGGGCTGGCCGTGCTTGCCGGCATCGGTTTCACCGTCTCGCTGCTGATCGGCGAACTCGCCTTCGGAATCGGCAGCGACGCCGACGACCGGGTCAAGATCGCCGTGTTGGCAGGCTCCCTGATCGCCGCCACCCTCGCCATGATCATCTTGCGAGTGCGGAATCGCGGGTACCGGCAGATCTACGAGGCCGAGCGGGTCGACCGTGACCATGATGACGTTCCCGACGTCTACCAGAGATAGGTCCACCGCGAGTGGAGCCGCCATGCGACATCAGCGCGATCAACGCGCGGCCCCGGGCGTATCGTCGGTGCATGCGCGCTAGCGATGTGGCGATCTCCATGGACACCGTCACCGAGGACATGCCGGCCCGAGAGGCCGCCCGGATCCTGGCCGCGCAGGATCTGCCCGGCCTGATCGTGGTGGACGCCGCAGGCCGTCCGTCGACGGTGCTGGCCGGCACGCAGGTACTGCGGATGGCGCTGCCGTCCTATTGTCAGGACGATCCGGCGCTGGCGCGGGTGATCGACGAGGCTGCCGCCGATGTGGTCCTGGCGGGGATCGGTAACCGGACCGTCGCGGACCTGCTCCCCCGCAACCGGCCAGGTCTGCCGGTGGTCAGCACGGACGCCACCCTGCTCGAGGTCGCCTCGGTGATGGCCCGGACCAACGTGCCGCTGGTCGCGGTCGTGGACCGCGACCAGGTGATGACCGGGGCCATCACCCTCGACGGGCTGCTCGACCGAATCCTCGGCACCTGAGCGTCAGAAGAACCGCAGCCACAGGTACGGCACCGCGATCGCCACCGAGATCACGGTCACGATCAGGCCGTACTTGGTGAACCCCCAGAAAGTGATCTTGTGCCCGGCCCGGTCGGCGATGCCGAGCACCACCACGTTCGCCGAGGCACCCACGGCAGTGGCGTTGCCACCGAAGTCAGCCCCGATGGCGAGTGCCCACCAGAGCACCTGCGCCTTGTCGAGCCCGCCCTCGGCGTTCACCAACTCGCTCACGATCGGGCTCATCGTCGCCACGTAGGGGATGTTGTCCACGATCGCCGACAACCCCGCCGAGGCCCAGAGCAACAACATCGTGGCTGGCCACAACTTGCCCTCGACGGCCTCGGTCGCCGACCGGGCGATGCTGTCGATCACCCCGGTGGCGACCAGTGCGCCGACCATGACGAACAGGCCGGCGAAGAACACCAGCGTCGGCCACTCGACGTCCTTGGCCACCTCTTCCGCGTCCAGCCGGGACAGCACCAGCAGGAGCAGCCCGCCGAGCAGGGCCACCACCGACGGCTCCAGGTGCAGCACGGTGTGCAGGCCGAACGCGACCAGCACCGCGCCGAGGACCACCAGGCTGATCACGACGAGGCGGCGGTCGCGAATCGCGTCCGCCTCCCGCAGCGCCATCACCCGCGCGGCGCGCTCGGCGTTGTAGCGAAATGCCTTTCGGAACATGATCCGGCACAGGCCGATGAACACGACTATCACGATCAGCACCAACGGGGCCATGACGTTCAGGAAGTCGGTGAAACTCAACCCCGACCGGCTGGCGATGATGATGTTCGGGGGGTCGCCCACCAGAGTGGCCGTGCCACCGATGTTGGACGCCATCACCTCGGCGATCAGAAAGGGGATCGGCGGCACGTCGAGCCGCTCGCAGACCAGCAGCGTCACCGGCGCCACCAGCAGCACCGTGGTGACGTTGTCCAGCGCCGCCGACACCACGGCGGTCACCACCACCAGGATCACCATGATCGGGAATGGACGGCCGCGGGCCTTCTTGGCGCTCCAGATGGCCAGGTACTCGAACAGGCCGGTGCGTTTCAGCACGCCGACGATCAGCATCATGCCCAGCAGCAGGAAGATGACGTTCCAGTCGATCCCCGCCTCTTCGGAGAAGAACGCGTGCTCGGCGTCGGTGGCCCCGATCGCCAGCATGATCGACGCACCGCCCACCGCCACCGTCACCCGGTTGATCTTCTCGGTGGCGATCAGGACGTAGGCGGCGGCGAAAACGGCCACCGCGATCCAGGCCAGGGTGCTCATGGGGCGTCTCTCCGGTTCTGGTCAGCCGTCACCGCGACGCCGACCAGGCTTCCCGGCACACCTGAGATCAACCTAGCAGGCGGACCGGTCAGCCACCGTTCTGCACGGGTTCGCCGCCTTCGGGCCGTCGACGGCTCTGCCCTTTCGGCCCGCCAGTGCGATCGCTGTCCGGTACGGCACCGTCGCCGCCAGCGGACGTGGTCCGGTCCTGGCCGGGCGCGAGGTCGGCTCGCCGTGCCGAGCTCACCGTCGCGCGTCGCACCCGGCGGATCCGGCGCAGCACGCCATGCCACCCGGGAGTCTCATCCGCGTCGTCGAACGCCCTCGCGACCAGGACGTCGGTCGAGGAGTGCGCCAGGATGGACAGGACGATGGTCAGCGCTACCAGGTGAAACACGTCGTCGGCCGCGCCGATGCCGGACTCGAGGACCAGCAGGCCGTAGACCACCGAGGCGAAGCCCTTGGGGCCGAACCACATCGCGGCGGCCTGTTCCCGCAAGCCCAGCCCGGAGCGCAGGAACGAGATCCACAGCGCCACCGGTCGGGCGACCACGATGGCGAGGACGGCGAAGACCCAGCCGGCCCAGGAGATCTCGCCGAGGAACTCCACCGAGATGAGCGCCCCGAACACCAGCAACGCGGCCAGCTTCAGCAGTTCGGCGATGTTCTCCCCGAAGTGCTCGAACGCGGCCCGTTCGCGCGGGCCGAAGGTCGCCACGGTGATACCGGCGGCGAACGCGGCGAGGAACAGGTTGCCGTGGGTGGCCTTTCCCAAGGCCAGCACCAGCAGGCCGATCGCCACCCCGTTCAGTGGCGCGTACGCCGCGGACGCGGCGAACCAGCGGGTCCGTTCCAGCGCGATCGCCGCCAGCGGCACCAACACGCCGATCAGCAGGCCTACCGCCAGTTCGGTGCCGAGCTCACCCAGGTGCAAATCGTCCGACCCGGCCGCGACCGCCAGCAGCACCACCACGAACGGCAGCGCCAGTCCGTCGTTGACGCCGGACTCGACGTTGAGCAGGTGCCGCAGCCGGGCGGGAACCTTGTCGTTGCCGACCAGCGCGGCGGCGAACACCGGGTCGGTGGGGGCGAGGATCGCCCCGATCAGCAGCGCTTCCGGCCAGTCCAGGCCGGCGACGTAGTGGGCGAGTATCGCGGTGACGAGCAGGGTGAGCGGTAGTCCCCAACCGAGTGCGCGTCCGGGCAGCCGCCACGCCGAGCGGAGGTCTGCCCAACCGACCCGCATCCCGTCGGTGAACAGCACCGCGAAGAGCGCCAGCTCGGCGAGTTGCGCCACGATCGGCGAGTCGGCGCGCAGGTGCAGCACACCGGTGGTGTCCTCGCCGAGCAGGAACCCGGCAAGCAGGAACAGCGCCGCGGTGGACAGGATGGTGCGGTGTGCCAGTGCCGAGACGAGCACAGCGGCCAGCAGGACGGCGGCGAAGCACAGCAGCAGCAAGGAAACCCCTCCGAGAGCGCGAACCAGCACGGTGCCGACCAGACTTCCCGGCGCTCCACGGATCCCGGTGATCGTAACGGCCACCGACACGAGGCACGACGGCGGCCAGCGCCAGCCGGATTCGCGTCAGGTTGGGGAGCCCGTGCAGTCGGGTGCGTACCACCAGCTCGTGCAGAACCGCCAAGACTCCCCGTCTTGCCATCACTGACGGCAGCGACCGATTCAAGCAGCGTCGAACCATGGCTTGCCGGCCGCCCAGTGCCGAACCCACCCGACGAACCCCGACGCCCCGGTGGTGTAGCCGAACTCCGCTCCGAAGGGCATCGCACCCTCACCGCTGATATTCCAGATATGCCCGCGATGCGGGCCGGTCACGATGAGGTGCCAGTACATCCCACAGCCATCCGTGCCGAGCACGATCGATCCATGGTCGAAGACGGGTTCGAGCAGCGGCTCGATCTCCTCCACCGGCCGGGAGTCCTCCTCCCACAGCCACGCTTCAATCAGCGGGAACGAGGCCGCCAACTCGCGCACCGGGCGGTCGTTGCCCCAGTCATCGGGCATCTCGGCTACGCCGAGGAGACCGAAGTCCGGTGGTCCGGAGAACGATCCGTCGGTGATCTCCGCGACGAAGGTTCGGTACGGCTCCGGCAGTACGACCCCATGCTCCGCTTCAAAGGCGTGCACCCCTGGCCAGCCCAGAGCCGATTCAGCCGCGTCGTCCACCACAAAGGCAGCTCGAAGCTCGACGAGGTCGCCTAGCTGGGTGTAGCTGTCCATGACGCGTAGTCGTATCACGTTGGACCGGGCGGAGGGGAGTTGGTCCGGCCCAACCTCACCCTCTGGTCCAGGTTTGGCTCCACGCATTCTTCACGGGCGCGGCGGCACGGCGCCTCGATGGCGCGAGTCGCGGGCTACCTGTTGACACACGGCACGACCGCAGCCCGGCCAGACCTGAAGACAAAGGAGCATCCTTGTTCGTCGCAAACGGGCTGCCCCTTACGCCCTCGTTCAGCGATCGCTTTCTTCGTTGGTAATCGGCTATGCGGCGACGAGGTTCGACAGCACGGCATGCGCTGCGCTAGGCCTGTTGAGCAGCGAAAAGTGACCACTTCGGATGTCAACAGGACGCCGCACCGGCTCTGACCTGCCAGAACGTGAGGCCACAGGGTAGACATGGGTGCAGTTGAGCGCCCCTCGTTGCCGTTGGACGCCGTTAGAGGCCGTTCAGGGCACCCTGTTGCTCCCAACCTGCTACCCCTAGACCGGGCTGCCGACCGCTCGCGAGCTGCCGGTCCATCGGGCAGCACACTCACGAACGCCGCGCCTTGCAGCGGCAGATCCGAGCGTCTCGCCGACGCTGTCGAGGTAGAGCGGCAGGACTGCGGCAGTCGTCACGGCCAAGTCGCGGTCGAGAACCTCGTGCCTCGGGACGAACACCATCGCGCGGCCCTCACCGACCACCACATCTTGTTGCCGAGCATCGGTCCAGCCAAGCCACCCCCGACACCGCGAGCAACCCGCCGCCGGCCGTCCCAACCACACCTGCGGCCACCCGGGCGCCGATCGCTGCGGAGCCGCTCACCGCCGAGCAGGTGCTGGCCAACCTGACCGCTGCGAAACTCGGCCTGACGAAGGGGCCGTTCAGGACGAGGACAGCGACCCCAACGACCTGCTCGGGCGACCCAACGGGTATCTGTCCAGGGCGTCCGCCGACCTGGCCGGTGGTGACCCCGAAGCCGACAAGTTCTCCATCGACCGGGGACTCGTGATCGAGGTCTTCCCGGCGTCAGCGGATGTGGATCGCAGGTCGGAGTACATCCAGACCGCGTTGAAGGCCGCCCCCATCTTGGGAACGGAATACCACTACCGGACGGACAATGGCCGGGTCTTGGTGCGGGTGTCCGGGAAGGTAAAGCCCACCGCAGCGAAGAAAGTCGAGGCGGCGGTCTCCGCCATGTGAACGAAGTTCGAAGGTGGGCGTCGTTAGCAGGCGGCGTACCACGTCACGGCAGAGGCCTGGCGGGACGCTGCCTAGCGCGCTGCGGCATGAGCGGATGCGGTCTAGTCAGAGTCCCAGTGAAACTCTCAGGTCGCGCGCCGCGATGCTGTGTTGGCCGAGGCGCGACCTGACAGCGCCGATGTTGCCGAGGGCGAGCGCGATGTTGAATGAGCCCTCTTCATCGCGACGGGGCTGGTCACGGCGGTGGGGTGGGGGGCAGGGATCGACGTAGGGCGAGGCTCCCGGTAAGACAGCAGTCGACCAAGATCCGACGCCAAAACCGGAAGCCTCGCTGTTGTCCTACCCTGCCGCGATTCCCCTGTCCGACCGCACCCTCATCTGACTCGCTGACCTGATCCACAACCACCGAACGCAGGTGGAGGATCGCGCAGCGCCTGGCTGGCGGTTCAACAGGTTTGACCCGAGTACCAGGCGTTGGATACGGCGTTGGCGCCGCCGATGTCCCACGTTCCCGGGCCGATGCACCAGCTCCAGTCGTCGCGGGGCCACGTCGCGTCGACGTAGATGAGCACATGGGTGTTCCCGCAGTGGTTGTACCAGGCCGTCACCGCGTCTTCGTAGTAGCCGCAAACCTGCACGGCGACGTCCTCGCTGCCGGGCTTGGCCTGCTCCGAAATCGCGGTGGTTTCGGGTTGGGACAGGCGGGAGCTGGCGCCCGGACTTGCCTGTGCCACGGTCCCGGACAGGGTGAGTGCGCCAAGGATCGCGGTCACTGCCGAGATCCGAAACGCCGTTCTGTACCACATTTTCACAATGGTCTCCTGTCAGCCGCCGCTGCGGCCTAGATGATGCTGCTGGCTGCATGAAGTGATCGATGTACTTCCTCGCGCTCCTTCCATCGCGAAAACACGGATCGATGCAACACGCTCAAGTGAACCTTCTTCCGTAAGCCGGAATCAGATTCAACCCTGACTGAGCGGACTTCCTAAGATAAGAGTGCAGGCCACAGCCGAGTCTGTCGTTACTGGTAAGCGCACAAGTCTTTAGTCTGCGCGTACTCTCGCGGACTGCTCGCGGAACTGGCGTGGCGAAAGACCGTAGGCGCTGCGGAAGACCTGGCTGAAGTGTGCCGGGCTGGTGAACCCCCACTGGGCGGCGATCGCGTGGATCGGGCGCGCGTCCAGTTGGGGGTTGGCGAGGTCGCGTCGGCACTGCTCCAGGCGACGCTCACGGACCCAGCCGGCAACCGTGTGCCCTTCCTCGTGGAACAGCTTGTGCAGGTATCGCAACGAGATGTGATGCGCTGCGGCAATCGCGTCCGGTGTCAGGCGCGGATCGCCCAGGTTCTCTCGGACGAAGGCGTGGATCTGAGCCATCAACGCTCGCCGTCGGGTGTGGGAGGGCACCGCGCTTTGGACGTCCAGCGCGTTGGCCAGTGCCGCTGTCAACACGTCAATGGTGAGGGTGGACAGCCGGGCCGCGTCCAACGGACTGAGTTCGTCCATGTGCCGGGCAAGGTGCAGCAGGAATTGTGAAGATAATGCGCCGACGCCTTGGGCGCCAGGGATGCGAACTGCGCTCAGGCGCCGCAGCTCCCTGGGGGGCAACGGCAGTAACAAGCGCGGGAAGCGCAGGAGCAACAGCTGACTAACTGGCACATCCGGGGTGAATTCGGCCAGGTAGGGCCGAGAGGTATCATACAGTATCAGGTCCCCCACGCCGAAATCTGTGCGCTGGCCGTCTTGCGTGATCATGCCGCCACCACGCACAAGGCAACCCAGCTTGAACACCTCGGGATCGGCCTGCCGAATGAGCTTGGGAGTGCGGTGGACCGAGTGCGGCATCGTGGTCATTAATGTCGCCTGCACGGGCCCGAACTCGCTGATTCCGACCTGAGCCCGAAATCCGGGCTCCCACTGCGATTCACAACGCAAATCGTAGGGCACCCAGAGCTTCGAGTTTACCTCGCGCCAGAAGGCGAACCCGTCTTCAACCGGGACCTCGGTGGTGCTGACTACGTCCATGACTCACCTTCGCGCTGTCGCTGCAGGGGTCAGATCACGATAGCTTGGCGTCGATATAGCGGCGTTGCGATGTTATGGTGCCGGTCAGGCATTGAGGGCTTTTGACGTGGTCAGCGTCGGTTACGCCGTCAGGTCGTGCTCGCCGACGTCAACCTGCGCATCGGGCGGGGTGAGACGGTCGGGTTACGCGGACCGTCCGGCAGCGGAAAGTCGACACTGGTCCGGGTCCTGGCACTCCTGCACCACCCCGACCATGGCCGGGTCAGCATCGACGGCACCCGGTCACCGCCGTTCGCTACGCCGTACCAATCGCCCTCCGGACCCGCGCCGCCGCCCTCTTTCAGAGCCCGCGCGACAACCGTCGGCGGGAGCGGGTCGGCCGCCGGTTCACGATCCCTGGGCTGGTCACCGTGGCGCCGATGCGGCTGAGATCAACTGCCGCCATAACGGACTTAGCAGACGGTTCAGCGCTTGACGCCGGATTCACTGCCGTTGGTCCTCAAGGGCCGAAGCCATCGAAAAAGATCTTGACTCAACCAGGGAAACGCCGTTAACCTCGAGGAAGCGCCGTTAACCAATTCTGTGGAGGTCGTCATGACCGAGTCCTTGAGCATCGCCGGCAACAACCTCACTTATGAGGTGTCCGGGCACGGTCCTCTCGTGGTCCTGGCGCACGGTATCGGCGACAGCCGGCACTCGTATCGTTTCCTGGCTCCGGCCTTGGCCGACGCCGGGTACCGGGTCGCCAACGTCGACATTCGCGGCTGCGGCGACTCCAGCCTCGGCTGGGACGGGTACAGCCGCACCGACATCGCCGGCGACCTCGTCGCCGTCGTGCGTCACCTCGGCGGCCCGGCCGTGATCATCGGGCAGTCGATCAGCGGCGGCGCGGCGACCATCGCGGCGGCTACCGCGCCCGATCTGATCAACGGCGTCATCGAGCTGGCGCCGTTCACCCGCGTACAACCCTTCGATCTTGGCGGGCTGCTGCGGGTGAAGCGCTTCCGGACCGGCTACAGCCAGATGGGGCAGGTCATGGTGCTGGGAAGGCTGGCGAGCTGGAAGAAGTACCTCGACGCGGCGTATCCGGTCAAGCCCGCCGACTGGGACGCCGAACTGAGACGCATCGAGGCGAAGCTGACGGAGCCCGGCCGGATGAAGGTTCTGCAGGCCATGTGCAAGACCAGCCCGAGCGACGCCGGCGCGCAGCTGGCCAACGTCACCTGCCCGGTCCTGGTCATCGAGGGCAGCCTCGACCCCGACTGGGCCGACCCCCGCGCCGAGGGCGAGAAGATCATCGCCGACCTGCCCCCGGGCCTCGGCGAGCTGGCCGTCATCGAGGGCGCCGGTCACTATCCGCACGCCCAGACACCGGATCAGGTCCTCGCGCTGGCCCGGCCTTTCCTGAACAAGACGCTGGCGAATGCCTAGGGCTGGGCTCACCGCGCTGTCGGTCACCGAGGCCGCGGCCGCCCTGGTCGACGAGGTCGGTTTCGAGAACTTCAGCATGGGCCTGGTCGCGGAACGGCTCGGGGTAAAGACCCCGGCGCTCTACAAACACGTCGCCAGCCAGGCTGATCTGGTCCACCGTGTCGCTGTCCAGGCCATGGCCGAGTTCGCCGACGCCATTCGTGACGCCATCCAGGGCCGGGCCGGCAGTGAGGCCCTCGCCGCCGGCGCGCAGGCGATGCGGACCTACGTGCTGGAGCACCCCGGCCGGTACGCGGCCGGCGATGCCGCTTCTTCCCGCGCGACCGGGCCCGACGACCCGATCATCCCCGCCGTGCAACGGGTTGTCGCCTCCTGGGCGGCGATGCTTCGCGGCTACCACCTGGACTCCAGCCAGGAGATTCACGCCCTGCGGATGCTCCGCAGCGTCCTGCACGGGTTCTCGACCCTGGAAGCAGCCGGCGGGTTCCGGTTCGACGCCTCTGTCGACGACAGCTTCACCTGGATGGTCGATTTTCTCGACCGCGGCCTACACGCCATCACTACCACGACCAGCGGCACCCTCGTCCGCTGACGGATCGTCGACGACCCGACCCGACCACCTCATCCCGGAGGACCGACATCAGCATCACCCGGGCACCCACGATCACCGCGACACCACCACCCGGCAGCCACTGATGGTGACCATCGACGAAGAGCCCCAAGACTCCAGGATCGAGCGGCACGCGAGCTGGGCCGAGCTGTTCTTCGACCTCGTGGCGGTGGCCGGCGTGGCTGCCCTGGCACACGTGCTCGGGCCGGAACTAGACGCCGCGGCGCTCGGTCTCTACGCCCTGTTGTTCCTGGCTCTGTGGCTGTCCTGGACGACGTTCATGTTGTACGGCAACGTAGCCGCCGGCCAGACCCGGGTGCTGCGGCTGATGGTCGGCATGTTCGGCCTCGGGACCATGGCCGCGTCCGTGCCCGGCGTGGCGCACGCCGTGCTCGAGCACGGCGACGACCTCCGTCCGCTCAACGTCTTCGCGATCGCTTACATCACCACGCGCGTCTACGGGTCCAAGTCGTGGCAACGCGGCGCCGTATTGCTGGACTTCCCGGTCGTGCAGTACTCGGCCGGACTGCTGCCCTGGTTCGCGTCGCTCTGGGCCGACGAACACTGGAAGCTCGCGCTCTGGGCCGCCGGAGTCAGCCTCGACCTGCTGCTGATCCTGGTCCTGTCCGGCAGCAGGATCCTGCAGCGGGTCCAGTCGTACCTCACCGCGCCAGAACGTACTCGACGTCGCCCTCGATCGGGAGGCCGTCCCGACGGCACGGGACTGGTCATCCACGGGGTATCGGTTGATCCGGGCCACCTGGCCGAGCGGCTGGGACTCTTCGTGATCATCGTGCTGGGCGAATCGGTGGTCCAGATCGTCGCCGCCGCCGGCGAGACGCGGTACGACCCGGGCCTGCTGGCCACCGCGATCGCGTCCTTCATCCTGCTGGCCGGCATGTTCGGCCTGTCGGTCGTCTTCGGATACGCCGGCCTGCCGCACCTGCGCGTCGGCCGGATCCCCACCCGCTCCGCCCTCGGCCTGCACTGCCTGGTCACCGGCGTCGTCGCCACCATCGCCGTACCGCTGTCCCTGGCGGTCAGCCACGGCTCCGACCCACTGCCCGACCAAGGTCGCTGGCTGCTGTGCGGCGCGGTTGCGGCCTACTTCACCCTCGGGGTGGTCACCGGCGTCGCCAGCCACAGCTCCGATCTGCAAAGGACGATCTCACGGGTCACCACCGGCATCGCGGCCCCACTGCTGCTCGGCCTGCTCGCCACCGCCGTCAGCGCCCGAACACTCGTGGTCTATGTGGCTCTGATAGTCCTGGCCCACCTCTGGTTCGAACGACGACTGAAGCCCATTCAGCCCGCTCCCACCAATGAAGCGCCCGACCGCGCGGGCGGCTCATGAACCCTTCCAGTGAGCCAGCCATCGCACCCGAAGTGCCCGTACCGGCACAACCCGACACCTCCTGGGCACACACCCCCTCACCCACAGCATCCGCCACCCGTGAAACCGCCGTGACTCGGCCACGAACACCCCTCTCCCCTCGAATCTGGCCGACCAATTAGTTACTTAGACCGGAATGGACCACATCATGAACAAGCTCCGCCCCCTCGCGGCTGCCACCTTCCTTCTGGGCCCGGTGATCTATCTCGCCGCCGAAGCGATCGCGGCCGCGGCGTGGAAATCGCCTACCTACAGCTACGCCGACAACTGGATCAGCGACCTCGGATCCGCAACCGCCGGGGTGTTCCAAGGCCGCGAACTCAACTCCCCGCTGCACGTGGTCATGAACACCGGATTCATCGTTCAGGGCATCCTCTTCGGGATCTCCGCGGTGCTGCTATCGCGGACGCTCGGCGGACGGCGCACCTTCACCGCCGTGATGGGGGTCGTGACCATGATCGGCTACATCCTGGTCGGAACCTTCCACGGTTCCCTACAGGCCCAGCAGAACGGCACGCTTCCCCTGCACTTCACCGGAGCAACGCTGGCCATCGTCGGCGGGAACGTGCTCGCCCTCGTCCTGGGCATCCACTGGCGAAAGATTCCCGAGACGCGGCTGATCGGTCTGGTCAGCATTATCGTCGCGGCGTTCGGCCTGGTCTCCGTGACCGCTCTCTTCCTCACCTTCGATGCCGGCCTGCCCTCAGGTGCGATCGAACGCGGCTCCGTCTACACCATCGTCATCTGGCAACTCGTCGTCGCCGTCGCACTCCTGCGCAGCCGGGCCGACTCCCGCGTACCCCACGTCACCGCGACCATTTAGTCCATAAGCACGGCATCCACAAGCAGCTGACCCGCCCGCTCCAGAACCCCGATCGACGACCGGGAACAAGCCCCAGGTCCACAACCCCCATCACTTCCAGTGAGTCGGTTGCGCCTAATGCACAGCACACCGCCCCGCTGGATGCGGGTTGCCACGAATGCGACCGCGCGCTGGAGCTTCCACGCAGGACTCGCCGGTCACACCCATCGGCAAGGCCGCCCAACCCGCACGCCGGCGTCTTACCCCACGGTCGCGGTAACGCGACCGAGTCGGCTGCGACGCCTGCCGCGGCGACGTTGTCGTTCGACGAGATGTTCTACCAGTAGCGACCCGATCCGTTGTCGCCCCGTAGGGCTCAACTCATATTCAAGGAGGCGCCATCGTGCGCATAAACAGCATCGACGAGCAAGCACCCGTCATCTCCAGGCACAGGATCGTGATCGCCGCCCCCATCGGTACCCTGTGGTGGCTGCACACCGATGTCAACGCGTGGCCGAACTGGCAGAAGGCCATCGATCGGTCGCACCTGGAAGACGACTTCCGGCCCGGCGCGACCTTTGCGTGGGAGACCTACAACCTCACCATCTCCTCCACCATCTACCAGGTCGAGCCGCAACGACACACGTTGTGGGGCGGACCCACCGAAGGCATCACGGGAATCCACTCCTGGACATTCACCCTCGTCGACGGTGGGGTACAGGTTGACACCGAGGAGTCCTGGAGCGGCGCCCCAGTGACCGCCGACGTTGCGGGCATGCAGACCGCACTGGATGGATCACTCAAGGCCTGGCTCGATCATCTCCACATCGCCGCGGAGTGACCTTCACCAGCCGCAGCAACTCGGCGTGACAGCTCGGACAAGTCGCAGCCCTCGCAGGCAAGACGCCATGTTCTACGGCGACATCTACCTCACCGACGACGCCACCGCCGCCACCGTCGGCTTACCCCGATACCGGCCCATCCCACCCCCCGCGAACTACCCCACCCGCCTCAGCGACGCCGCAGGCCCCCCACGCCGACCGCTTCGACCTACTCGACCGACTGCTCACCAAGGACCGACCCACCGAACCCCACTACTACCTCGCGTTCCTAGCCGTGCAACCCACCGCCAGACGCTCCGGACGCGCCACGGCCTTGCTCAACCAACACCGCAGCCGACTCGACCACGTGAACCTCCTGTCCTGGACCAGCACCACCACCGACGCCGAGAACATGCACATCCGCCACGGCTGCATACCACAACCGACCATCAACTGCCCGAAGGCCCAACCCTGAGCACCATGCGCCGAAACCCGCGTCATCACACCCCTGGCCAACCAAAGCCAGTCCCACCACAACCCAACGAATCCGCGCCATTCCATCCAGTTCCCTGAGCATGCGATCCGCAGGCCATCTGTCGACAGAAAGGACGACGACTCCCTCGCCGGGACCGCAAGCCGGACGGCCCCTCGCCTGCGCCTGTCATCCCCTGGACCTTCCGGTAACGCCAACGGCACCGCGATGTACCCGACATGCTCACCCCACTGTCGGACCGCTCAGAAGCTGTGCCCGACTCCACACACGCGCCATTCCCGTCACGAGTTGGCGCGGCCCGGCCGGCGCCCGTGCGCGCGGCTCGTGGCGATGACAGCCGCAGCCGCACCGACCGACAGTGCAATGGCGAAGCCGATCATCGTGGGTGCGAGCGGTACGTGCCGGATTATTACGCTGAACGCGATCGAGGGCAGTCCCATGCCGAGATACGCGATGACGAAGAAGACGGCGAGTACGCCAGCGCGCGACGCCGGCTCGGCTGCGATCGCCGTTTGCGTCACAGCGCCCTTGAACAACAGTCCCGCGCCACCGCCCGCCAGAATGGCTGCTACGAAAAAGAGCGATAGAGCCGGGTGGTAGAGCGAGACCGCGGTAAGGGCGAGCCCCGCCGGGAACATAACAGTTCCGGTCACGAGCAGCGGCCGCTGAGAGAGTCGGCCGAGGGCAATCTGGGTCACGGCGGAGGAGCCGAACGAGGCGAACAGCGCCAGCCCGACCACGAACTGCGACGTGATGCCCAGTTGTCCTCGGACGATGATCGCGCCGAGCGAGGAGAACAGGCCCATGACCGCGAAGGCGAAGAAGCCGATCACACCTGCGGTTCCGAACGCTACGCGCTGGCCGGCACGCAAGCGGAATCGATCGGGGCGGTCCTGGGTGCGCATCGTCCTGTCCACGGTCTCAGGGCTCAGCAGCACCAGGAAGAGCAGCACCGTCATCGCGACCGCGAATACCAGGTACGAGGTGGAAAGGGGACCGCGAACCCACTGAGTTAGAGCGCCGGCGACGACCGGGCCGAGAGCGAGACCACCGAGATTCGCCACCGATGCAACCAGCGCCGGGGTGGGCGATGCTGGCCGATCTGGATAGGCCCGGCGGTACAGGTCACTCAGGTAGGCGGTGGAAGTGGCAGTCATCAGGCCCACCGCGACGCCGGTCAACAGGCGCCCGATGATCAGGCCGGTCAGCGACGGCGAGGCCGCGAGGACCACTGCCGCCACAATGCCGACCACGAGGGCCGGTGCGATGATGCGGCGACGGCCCATCCGGTCGGAGAGGTGACCCAGCGCCAGGAAGCTTGCGGCCGCGCCGACGACCATCACTGCGAAGGCTACCGTGACGGTCGTGGCGCCAAAGTGGTCACGCGCCTGGTAGAGCGGCCAGAGCGGAGTGGGTACCGTGCCAAATGCCATCAGCGTTAGGAAAGCGACAGCCACGGACCAGAAGCCGGAGATGTGCGAGACCTGAGCCGTACGTGTTCCCGACGGCTGGGTCGCGGCCACTTGGTCCGCGACGGAAGGGGTGGTGCTCATGCGTCAGATGCCTTTCGAAAATCGTCTTCGAGGCGTCCCTATGGATGCCCACGAATAACAACGCTGTCTGTTCCAGATCGTATGCCGAATACGCCGCAGCCGCCGCAGATGGATTCCATCGCAAATACAGATGATCGGCCGGGGGCGGTGAAGCACGACTGCGCCTCAGATCGAGACCATCTCCGTCGCAGGTCGTCGCGACGCCCGTACAAGTGTCAGGCTGTGGGTTCAGCAGGACAGGAGCGTCGCTTCACTCAAGGAGAACCAGTGACTGAACCGTGGACGATAAGTCCGCCGACATCCCGGTCGCACGTGTTGTTGCCGCATCAATCGCAGCAGGCCGCACGATGAGTGAGGTGCATCTCGGACTATTCGTGCCGCTGACCCCGGCCGATCGGTCGGCCATCCACGACCGGGTGCTATCCGCCGAAGCGGCCGGTTTCGACTGGGTCGCATTGATGGACCATCCTTACGTGCCGGACAGCCTGGAAATCGTGGCACTCCTCGGCTACCTTGCATCCGCGACGACTCGCATCAATTTCGTGTCGAATGTCTTTAACCTGCCGCTACGGCCGGCAGCGATGCTCGCCAAATCCGCCGCGACGCTCGACATCCTGTCCGGCGGCAGGCTCGCAGTAGGACTCGGCGCGGGAACCCAGTGGGATCGAATCGAGAGCCTTGGCGGGCCGCAACTCAGTCCCGCAGAGGCATTCCAGGCCGTCGTCGAGGCGGTCGAGGTGATGCGGGCAGTCTGGGGCACTGCCGCGACGGTCACGGCTGGCGGCAGATTTCACCGGCTGCAGAACGCCGTCCCCGGGCCGCGTCCGATTCACCCTATCAAGCTGCTGATCGGTGGTGCGGGCAACCGGATGCTCGACCTCACAGGGCGGCGGGCCGATGGGTGGATCGCGCCAATCGGCACGCCGTTCGAGAGCAAGCCGGCTGCTCAGGATCGAATCAGCGCCGCAGCAGTCGCATCTGGGCGCGATCCCCGAGACGTGCAGCGGATCATCCAAGTGGTCGGATCGATTGTGGACCACAGCTCCACCACCGCCGCTCCTCGCAGCGGACCGGGCAACCAACCCGTCCGCGCGACCGCCGACGGTTGGATTGCAATCATTGTGGAGTTCGTCCGAGAGCGTGGATACGACGGAGTGAACCTGATTCTGGAAACGCACACCGATGAACAGGTACGACGGTTCGAAACCGACGTGCTGCCTGCCGCGCGCGCCGTCCTCAAAGGCTGACTTGGATGAAGTCGCTCCGATTCTGCGTACCCGGCTCCTGATGGTATGGCAACAACTTCGATCTATGACCTGCAGCCGCAACTCGCCGCAAACCGCCGGTACTGGACTGGCTGGGATGGCAGCGAGCCCGACACCGACCTGCCGATCTATCGCACGGGCCTCCCGCAAGGCCTGGAGTCCTACTGGGACACCAGGTCCACCACCCGCCGACTCAAGTGACACCTATTGCCGGTCGCTCTTAGCCGACAACGGCCGGCGATCGCCGCTGAGGATGCGGGATCGCCGGCCGAGGTCGGTCAGCGCTGCTTTCGATCCATCGTGGTCGTCATCTGCTGATATGTACGGCCCCTGCGCTCCGATTAGGCAGTTACGCCACCGCGACGACGGCGTCAGGTTGAGACATGAGAAGAGGGCTGTCGGTTACCGGGCGGGCTTGGTAGGCAGATCAGTCCCCGGGGCGGGCTTGGTAGGCAGATCAGTCCCCGGGGCGGGCTTGGTAGGCAGATCAGTCCCCGGGGCGGGCTTGGTAGGCAGATCAGTCCCGGGCAGCCGTCCGCTTGGCGCGGACGGCTGCGGGGTGGTGTGTTGGGTCGCTGCTACGGCGATCGGTGCGCCGAGCAGGATCGCGGCCAGCACGCCCGCCCCGCTAAGCATGATCGCGCTGCGTCGGCGGTGTCGGAGCCGTTGCTCGGCACGAGGCAGATGGTTGTTCATGATGAGTGCCTCCTCGGCGAGATCGGAGAGGGTGGTGCGGATGAGATGTTCGAGATGCGTGCTCATCGCCGTACCTCCAGGAGTTCGACGTCCGGCAGGAGCTCGCGCAGCCGCGTGACCGCGCGGTGGGTCCGGCTGCGTACCGTCCCAGTGGAGCAGCCCAGCGCCTCGGCTACCTGGGTCTCGGTCAGGTCCTCGTAGTAGCGCAGGACCAGCACCGTGCGCTGCGCCGGCGGCAGCAGCCGCAGCGCCGCGCGCATCGCCAGGCGGACGTCGGTGCCGCCGTTCGGATCGGGCTCGACTGGCTCTACCGCGCCGCTGAGCATGAACTCCCGACGATGGCGCAGCCGCCGCCACCAGCTGACCTGCTCCCGGTACATCACCGCTCGTAGGTAGCCCTCCGGGTCGGCGTTGCGTAGCGTCTGCCACTTCGGGATGGTCTTGGCCAGCGCTGACTGGAACAGGTCCTCGGCCGCGTGTCGATCGCCCGTGAGCAGATACGCGACCCGTATCAGCGCCGGTGTCCGGCTGGTCACGAACTCAGCCAGCTGCGCCCGGTCGTCCTCGTTCACCAACCCCCCCAGTCAATTGTTGTCACGTATAAAGACGCCGGAGACCGGTTCAGCTATCCACCCGCCGGGCACAATCTCTTGCCACACCGCGTACGGTCGAGCATCGGCTGGTGCAGCGGACGCAGCTGCTGCGCGCCGCGGGGGTCCATCCGCTGGGCTGTCACCGTCGACGGATCCCGGACCGGGTCGTGTTCGAGCACGTCGTAGCCGCTTTGGTCCATGGGATCCGGCTATGAACGCGTCGCGTCGGCTGACTGTTCGGACCGGACGATCCGCCGGTCGACCGCGGCAAGGGCGGCATGAAGCGCTGAACCAGCGCTGCGGCCAACCGGCACGACTCGCCACCGCTGCGCGACACCGTCGAAGCGTGCGGCGCCAACTCCGCCATCACTGGCCCGAGCAGGTCGCGGCCTACCTCGATCGCGCTTACGACAGTAACCGCACCCGTGAGCTGCTCTACGAGATAGGCTTCGACGCCGACATCGCCCACGAGGGCGTGCCCGCCCCGATCCAAATCGACAAGCGGTGGATAGTCGAGCGCACGAACTCGTGGATGAACGACGTCCGTCGCCGATCGGCCCGGTTCACCGGCGTGTGATTACTAGCCGACCGGGAATCCGCGCTGCTCGGCGGTGGCCTCCTGAAGGTGTTCGGCGAAGGCCCGAGCTGCGGCCGATAGCTCCTCGCCGCGAGGCAACGCCAGCTGTAAGTTCCTGGACGGATGGTGATCGCGAACTTCACGACGGAGCAGAACGCCGTCCGGGCGGGAAAGTGCGGAGAGAGCGACGCCCACCGGCGCAAACCCAATGCCCAACCCGGCTGCCACCAACTCGATGAGAAGTACCCACTCATTGACCTCGCAGCGAATCCGCCGTTGCAGGCCCTGGGCGGCGAACGCGGCGTCGTTCACAAGGCGTGCGGACCATCCCTCGTGAACTTCTACGAACCACTCCTCAGTTAGATCCCGCAGACTGATCTCGCCCATTGCGGCAAGGGGATGGTCGTTCCGGCAGATCAGCATCAGCGGCTCAGCGACGAGATCGATCAGCCGCACAGAGGTCTCCCTTCCCGGCAGGGATGGGACCACCGCACAATTCAATCGACCCTCCTCGACCTGCCGCACCATGTTGAGCGCGGAGTCCTGGGTGACGCGCACGTCGACGCCGGGATACATATGAGCGAAACCTGCCAACGAAGCCGCCAGCGGAACCAGGTATTCGGCAGACTGCATCGCGCCAACTCGCAAGGATCCGGTTAGCACCGCGCTCGTGTCCCGGACAAGGGCGCGAGCGTCGTGAGCCGCCGACAGAATCCGTCGTGCCGGCCCGAGCAGCGCCGCGCCTGCGTCAGTAAGACGGACCGGGCGCGTACCCCGTACGTACAGCAGCGAGCCCACGCTGCGTTCAAGAGCATGGATGGAGTTCGACAGGCCGGACTGGACGATCCTTTCCCGAACGGCAGCCTGGGTGACAGCGCCCTCCTCGGCCAATGCTACGAAGTGGCGCAGTTGACGCAACTCCATGCACCCAACCCCCGATCTGCGATGACTGTACGAGCATCCCGTCCATGGAGCGCGGAGATGCAATCGACGACGAATCTACCCGCAGACCCGTCTCGATTCAGTGATCCGTCCAACACGTTTGGCACCCACATGCTAGATACACGAATGCGTGAAGACGGTTACTCCGAGAGTCTGAAGAGACGGTAACGCGTCACCGTCTCGAAGCCGATCTTCTGGTACGCCCGCTCGCCCTCTTTGCTCGCCTGAAGGGTGGCGATGCGCCGGCCGGAGCCGCGGGTGATCTGCAGCGCCTCCTGGGTGAGAGCGGTCGCGATGCCGCGACGGCGGAAGCCAGGGTCGGTCGCAACGCAGTAGAGGGCCCCGACATCGGTGCCGAGCGATAGCGTGCACGTGCCGACGGTCTTGCCGTCGACGATGCCAGCAAGCCGGACCACGTCCAGGAATGCGAAATCCAACTCCCGGTCGACGACGACACCAAGGTCGCCGGAGAAGCCGAGCGGTCCCGCGTATGCCTCGACGTACTCCTGCATCTCCGCCCGGTCGACGACGGTCCGGATCTCCAGGCCGGCCGGCGCCTCGGTCTGCGCTACGGTTGTCACATCCACCGCCATGACCGGCATGTCGCCGATCTGCTCGGCGCCGCGGGCAATCAGTCCCTCGGCCGTGCCCTCATCGCTGTCCGCCCCCACCCACCAACCCCACCTTGAGCCGGTTAAGTGCTGCTTCGCCCCAGCGATTGCGGCGTCGAGCGGCTGATTTCGGGTGCGTAGCACTCCGTTGAGCAGGACGTGCTGAATGTGCGTGCGATAGGTCGGCAGGTCGGTGTCAGATGGAGCACCCGCCCAACCGCACCAGTACCGGCGGTTGGCGGCGAGCTGCGGCTCCAAGTCGTGAATCCATTGGGTTGTCATACCCTCAAGACTCGATCCGGCCGCCACAAGTTCGATTGCTGGGCCAGGAATTTTGAAGTGCTGGCTGCACGATGTGCAGTACAGCCGCACCTCAGTCACCTGGCCTTTCTTCTCGCCAACCAGCAAGATTCGTCCAGGTTGTTGGCCTCAATGATCTGCGGGACACGCCCCGACCTGACGGACGGCTCCCTTTCGGAGCCGCCACCAGACTCCGCGATTTGTGATCTTTACGCCGGGCGCGCCGCTGGTGACTGGTTAGGTGCCCGGGGCGCCCGGCTATCGTGGTTGGCGCGCCGGAGAGCGAACGGTTACCAGGTCGGAAGGGTGTAGCTCGCGCTGTCCACGCCAGTTCAGGTCATCACCGCGATGTCCACGAGGTCCGCTATCACGATCCGGCGCCGCAGGCTTGCGGCTCGCCGCCGTGACGGGCGGACCCTCGTGTCGGAGGTCACGCGGCCGCCACCATGGCGATCGACACCGCGATCCTCCCAAATGGAATGTTGGCGGCTGGACGGTATCGAGCAGGGCTTCACGATCGGCTACACAGCGCAACTTGCGGAGATGGGTGTGACGCCGCTTCTCCCCCGCGCTCGACGGCCGCGACTGACAGGTGACTCATGATCTCCGCCGCCGGGTAGGCGAGAGGCCGGCTGGACTGTGTCCAAACGGCCTCTGACCTGCGGTGCAATGTGGTGGACGATGCTGGTATCGAACCAGCGACCTCTTCGGTGTTGAACAGGACCCCGCACCGACCTTGACGTGCGGCAACGTAGACCCGTAGGCAGGGCTGGGTGCAGTTGAGCGCTGTTTGATGCCGTTGGACGCCCTTCAAGGCTGTTCAGGTCACCCCGCTGCTCCCACCCTGCTCCCCCAACCGGGCTCGCACCGGGCCGCCCACCGATCATGGTCAAGGCTGGTATACGAATGCCCGTGAGCGCGTCCGGGCTACGGTTACCCGGTGGCACCGGACAAGTGGGCACAGTGGCTCTTGACCCGCCGCGACGGCAACAGCGCGGGCTTGCGCGCCCGCAACGCCCGAGATCTGGCGGCATTCCGTGACGGCGTCCTTGAGGGAGCTGACCTAGCGGCCGACGACGTGGTCCTCGACGTGGGCTGCGGGACGGGACTGATCGGGTTCGGCGCGCTGGATCGACTCGGCCCGGACGGTCATGTCATTTTCAGCGATGTCTCACCGGATGTGCTCGACGAGTGCCGGCGCACCGCCACTGACGACCGGCGGTGCAGCTTTGTCGTCGCGTCCGCCGATGATCTCGCCGGAATCGCCGACGCCTCTGTCGACGTCGTGACCACTCGGTCGGTGCTCATCTACTCCGATCGCAAGCCCGCCGCCTTCGCGGAGTTCTTCCGTGTCCTGCGGCCGGGCGGCCGGATCTCCCTGTTCGAGCCCATCAACAGCTTCGCGATGCGGCTTCGGCCCGACGATCTGTTCGGCGTGGGCACCGCACCTGTGCACGACCTGATCGCCAAGGTACGCGATGTCTACCGGGGCACCACTGAGGAGACCACGCGACCGATGATGGACTTCGACGAACGTGACATTGTCGACTGGGCGGTGACCGCCGGTTTCGAGGCGGTGGAACTGGACTACCGCGCCCAGGTCGACGTGCCCGCCGACCCCATCGAGGACTGGGAGACACTCAAGCGCGTGGCACCCAACCCCTTGGTCCCCACGTACGGCGAAGCGACCGCCGCAGCCCTGACCGACGACGAACGCGAACGTCTCGACACGTACATGACCGCCCTGGCCGCGGCCGGCACGCCGACGCGCCGCACGATGGCCACCGCGTTCCTTCGCGCACGGCGTCCGCACAGCAGCAGCGCCGTTTAGCGGAGCGGTGTTCGCCCCAGGTCTGCTGATCGAAACCTGCGACACCTCGCACGTTCAGCTTGGTAGACCATCCGACCGCCGGCGTTTCCGCGTCGAATGTGGCCTGCCACCCTCACGGAGCCGGGTGGCCTCGCGCAGCGCCACTTCGCGGCCGGTACGGGCGAAGTCGGTTAGCAGGCGCAGTTGGTCGTCGGTGAACCCGGCGATGCGCTCGGTCAGGTACGCGGCCATCGGCTGGTAGAGCGCGGACAGTTCGTCGGTCCGGTCGGGCCTGGCGTGCACGGTGATCCGGCGGCGGTCGTGCGGATCATGCTTGCGGCGGACCAGGCGCTGCGCCTCCATCCGGTCGAGCATCTTGCTCACCGCGCCGGTGGTCATGCCCATCCGTTCGGCGAGCTGAGTGGGTGTGACGGCAAGACCCGCGCTGACGAGGTTGAGGCAGTGCAGGTCGTTGACCGGTACGCCGAGCTGGTCGGCGACCGCCGACTGGAACAGCGCGGTGGCACTGACGAACTGCGGGATCTCCACCCAGGCAGCCGCAACGAGCGCCTCGTGCCCCGTTGACATGCTCACCTCCATCAGGATAACTTCCTCAGGAAGTTACTTCTTGAAGAAGCTACCTGCTGAGTGGGATGACACCCCGTCGAAAGCCTAGAACAGGAACGAGATGGCATGGCTCACGCACTGATCATCGGCGGCGGTGTCGCGGGTCTCACCGCCGCCATCGCACTCCAAAAAGTCGGAGTCGACGCCAGCGTCTACGAGGCGTACGCCACCGCGGCTCACGACGTGGGTGCCAGCATGGGCATCTCCCTCAACGGTCTCGACGCGCTACGCACCCTCGACGCGCACACAGTCGTCCGCGACGCCGGATTTCCCGTACCCCGAGGCGTCATGTGGCTCGGCAACGGCAGATGCCTTGGCGAAGGACACACCGGCACTCCACTGCCCGACGGGACACTCCCCATCGTCATCGGCCGCTACGACCTGTACGCCGCGCTGCGTCAGGAGGCCCTCCGCCGTGGCGTGCCCATCCACCACGGCAAGCGCCTGGCCCACATCGGACAACGCGATGACCGGGTCGCCGCAGTTTTCACCGACGGCACGGAAGCTGTCGGCGACCTGCTCATCGGCGCCGACGGCATCGGCTCGACGACCCGGCACTTTGTCGACCCGCACGCACCACAACCCCGATACGTCGGGCTCGTCGGCACGGGCGGGATCACCCGCATCGCCACACCGCAGTCCGATCCCGGTGTGATGAACATGGTCTTCGGCAGGCGGGCGTTCTTCGCCTCCATGGCCAGTCCGGACGGCAGCGTCTGGTGGTTCGCCAATCTGCCCCGGGCCGACGAACCCACCGCAGCCGACCTTGCCGCGACTTCCGGCGCGCAATGGCAACAGCGATTACTGCAAGTCTTCGCCGGGGACAGGTCGCCGGCCGCGCAGCTCATCCGCGCGACACCGCCGGACTACACGTGGTTTCCCATGCACGACATGGATGCCCCGAAGCGGTGGCACCGCGGACGCGTCGTCCTGATCGGTGACGCCGCACATGTGAGCTCACCCAGCTCCGGCCAAGGCGCGTCGATGGCCTTCGAGGACGCCGTGCAACTGGCCCGCTGTCTGCGAGATCGAGACGATCCGCCTGCGGCGTTCCACGCGTACCAACGGTTGCGCGCCGACCGAGTCAGCAAGGTGCTGGCGGGAGCCAAGCAGGTCAACCGCAGCAAGGCGGCCACCGGCGTGAGTCGAGTCCTGCGCGACGTGACGTTCCCCCTGTTCGTGAGGAAATTCAGCACCCCTGAGGCGTTTGCCTGGCTGTACGACCACCGCATCGACTTCGACCGACCGATAGACGATCAGCAGCGTCCATAAGGCGTTTGATGCGAGGTCAGTCCACCTGCCAGCGTGGGTACGGCGTAAGCCGCGACCACCACGCCCGACAGCCAGTGCAAGGGCCGGCAGGCCGTGGGGTCGCGCCGCCTCTGCTCACCGACGCTGGGATGAGTGCCCTGGCTGACTCCGTCGACCTCAGCATGATCGCGTCCTGACCACGTTCCCCATGGCCTTGCTCGGACGAAACGAAGGAGCCGGCCGCCCCTACCACCGAGACCAGACGACCGGCCACCACGAAAATCAGCTAGTCGAGCTTCACGATGTACCCCTCGTCAGCGCACGCCGTCTGCAACCCCGACACGTGCGTCCCCATCGGCCCGATCAGCGCCAACGCACCCCCGCCGTCCTCCATGCCCTGCACTTGCCACAGAATGTCGATCAGCGCCGTCCCGTGCTCCCGGATCTTCGGCTTCCGCGAATCCTCGAAAATCTTCCGCGCTTCCCGGTACTCGGCCTCCGTCAACTTGTCGTCATCCGCCGACTTCGGTTTGCCGTCCATCTGCTTGCCGTCGGCCATCGCCTTGCAGGCGGCGATCCCCGAGTCCTCGCGAATGAACCCGTCGTAGACGGCGTAGCCGCCGACGCCGAGCACGAGAACGGCGGCGAGCGCGAGCGCGGCGACGATGAGCGGCTTACGGCTCGACTTGGCCGGCTGCGGCGGCACGGCCTGCCCGGGATAGCCGAACCCGGGTTCATGGGCGCCGACCTGGCCGGGCTGGTACTGCTGCGGCGGGTAGCCGGTGCCCTCCTGCTGGTTGGAATGCTGCGGCTGCTGGGTGTGGTACGGGTCGGTCAAGGACTGCTCCCCACGTGGTTGCTAACTTGTTGATGTTGGTTGGATCTTGTTCGCCGGGCTACAAACTGTCGGGTTGGTGACTGCGGTTGTGGCTGGTCAGGTGCGGACGTCTGCGGTTCGGCCCGCAAGGCTCGGGCCAACGGCCGAAGGGGGCGATCCCGCCGGCCCAACCCCCGGCAGACCGAGCAGCTGCGTACCGGCGCAACCGGCGGCGACGATCGTTCCGATCTTTGACCCCCGGAACGGCGTCAGGTCGCCCGGGTCGACGCGGCTCCTTCGATGGCCCGGTATTCCTGGAACGACTTCCATCCCTTCTCGCCGTAATCGTCCAAGTGGCATCGCCGCACGGTGTCTTCCACATTGTGCGATCCGTGTAGCGTTCGGTGACGGGCACGGGGCCGACGTCGTACACGCCGCTGCGGCAGCGCCTGCAGCGCGCCGGTTTGAACATGGCCTCAATCTGGGCGTTGGTGCGGCTCATGTCGGTTCCCCTTCGCGGCATCGCGGTCGCGGAGCTCTCGCAGGGGACAGGGTCTGACGACTGAGCGCGTCTCCGAGGCCGCGGCCGAGCTGGCCGACACGCTGGGCCTGGAACGCCTCACGGTCGCGGCCGTCGCCCGTCATTTCGGGGTTGCCGACGCCAGCCTCTACGGGCACGTTCGCAGCCGCGAGGCGTTGCTGCACAAGGTCGCGGTGCTGGCCGCGGCGGCGTTCGGCGACCGTCTCGCGCTCGCCGTAGCCGGCCACTCCGGGCGTCAGATCCTGATCGGTTTCGCCGACGCCTACCGGGCGTTCGCGGTGGCCCAGCCTGGGCAGTACGCGGCGACCCAGCTCCAACTCCCAGCCGAAATAGGCAAGTGCTCGGTCGGGCACCTACGGATGATCGAGCTGAGCTACGCGACTCTGCGGGGGTTCGGCCTCAAGGAGCCCTACCTGACCGACGCCATCCGATTCGTGCGGAGCACGCTCCGCGGGTTCGCGGCGCTCGAGACGGCCGAGGGGTTCGGGCATCCCCGAGACCTCGACGTGTCCTGGCGCGGTGTCCTGTGCGCCATCCACACCGCGCTCTCGAACTGGGAAACGACAGAAGGAGAGCAACGATGAACAGCAACGACGAGGAGATCCGATCGGCGGACGGCACCAGGCTACTGGTCCGGCGGGCAGGTGCAGGCGACCCCGTGGTCCTCCTGCACGGCTCGGGCGGCGGCCTGCACTCGTGGGCTTCGGTCGCCGCGCGGCTCGCTGGGTCGTACGAGCTGTGGATGCCGGCCCGACGCGGATATGGTCCCAGCGACGTCCCGGAAGGCCGCAAGTCGTTCAAGGACGACGTCGCCGACCTGCTGGCCGTGGTCGAGACGATCGGGCGACCGGTGCACCTGGTCGGCGGCTCGTACGGAGCCACGCTGGCGCTGCACATGGCGGCAGCCGAGCAGAGCCGGCTGCAATCGCTGGCCGTCTTCGAGCCGCCGCTGTTCGCGGCCGGACAGTCGATCGCGCCACTGCTCGACCGCTATCAGGCGGCCCTCGAGCGGGAGGACGCGGGTGAGATGTCTACCGTGCTCAACGACGTGACCCGGGGGCCACCCGCAATCGCCGCGGCCTTCGCGGCCGCCCCAGGCGACAAACGACCTGACCCGGCCGAGGCCCGGCGTTCGGCGATCGGATGGCTGCACGACCTCGAAGCGCTTACCGACGACAGCACAGGCACAGCCCGCTGGTCGTCGATCACCGTCCCGACGCTGCTGATGCAGGGCGCCGACACCTGGGGGCCGACGCCTACCACCATGAACGAGCTGGCCGCGGCTATCCCCACAGCGCGCCGGGTCATCTGGTCACGCCAGTCCCACTTCGCGACCATGACCGCCCCCGACCTGGTGGCCGATGCACTCCGCGACTTCTTCGCAGGACCCGACAGTCGCTGAGCGGCACCGAGAGCACCGCATGACACGGCGTGACCACCCGAGGTGCGACCGCCAGAGCTTGTCCGAACGGCGAGGAGCGGTGATCACGCGATGAAGGCGGTGCGATTCCACGAGTACGGCGGGATCGATGCCCTGCGGATGGATGAGGTGAGGCGACCGACCCCCGGCCCCGGGTAGCTGCTGGTCAAGGTCCGCGCGGCTGCGGTCCAACCCGGCGAGGTGATGATCCGCAGGGCGCGGCATGGGCGGTGGCTGGCGAGGTTCCGCTCTAGGCAGGGCAGCGATCTGGCCGGCGTCGTGGCAGAGGCCGGCCCCCAGGTTCGTGGCATCGCAGTGGGTGACGAGGTCCTCGGCTTCACCCACACCAGGGCGAGCCATGCGGAGTTCGTCGTGGTCGATGACATGAATCTGACCCTGCGGCCGGAAGGGCTTTCGCCGACCATCCCCGCCTCCCCAGCGGATCCAGACTCCACACGACCTGGTCACGCTCCTGCGCAGCAGGAAGATCACCATCGTCTGCCACCAGGAGCACTGCACACCAACAACAGAAAGATCCGCGCAGGTCAACCTGCGCGGATCATAATCTATTTAGAGCATCCACGCTTAGCGTGGGTGTTCATGTGCTTAACGTACCAGCTCACGCCCTGTTTCAAAGACGCGTCCCCATTGAGTGGCGCGTTGAGAAGTTTATAGATGCCGTGGCGATTAGCTTGAGCGGTTCGCTCGAGCCAGGCAGGCGGGCCTTGACGGCGTCGAGGAGAACGCCTTCGAGGAGGCTGCCGAGCATGATGACGGCACTGGAGTAGGCGCCGTTGCGGTCGCAGATCCATGCTTCGTTGAGTCGGCTTTCGAGGATGGTGGCGAGGTCGGCGTCGCGGACGAGGTCGGCCAGGCCCCGCGCCGGGCCCTCAGCATGCCAACAAAGCGGCAACAGAAACGCCAACCAACTTCATCGAACAGCAGCTATGGATTCCCACTCTAGTGAAAGACCGAGGCTAATCCTCGAAGGAGACCTGCGCGCCGCCGCTGGGCTATCTCCTCCGGGGCCTGGCACTGGATTACCTGCCCGACGAAAGTCGCGAGGAGTTGGGGCACCTTGCCTGCGGCCGAGCGGGGGCGCAGGTGGTGAGCGCCACGGATGCGGCCGGCGGGGACCGGGGCGCACCAGCGATTCAAAGCCCGCCGTCGGCTGTCACCGCAGGCGGGTGACCGTCTTGTGCTCGATGTAGCCGGTCAGGCCGACCTGGCCGTACTCGCGACCGAGGCCGCTGGCCTTGTAGCCGCCGAACGGGCCATCGAAGCTAATCGGCGAGCCGTTCAATGTGACAGTGCCGGTGCGCAGTCGGCGGGCCATGTCCAGTGCCCGCTCGGGGCTCGTCGTCCAGATTCCGCCGGAGAGACCGTAGTCGGAGTCGTTGGCTATCCGCACTGCCTCGTCCTCGTCGTCGTAGGCGATCACGGCCAGGACCGGGCCGAAAATCTCCTCCTGCGCGATGCGCATGTTGTTGGTGACATCGGCGAAAACGGTCGGGGTGACGTAGTTGCCCTGCTCCAGGCCCTGGGGCACCTCGGGGCCACCGGTCACCAGGCGGGCGCCTTCCGCGATACCCAGCTTGATGTAGTCGATCACGCGGTGCTGCTGGTCCGGCCGGATCATCGGGCCGACGAAGGTGTCCGGCTCTGACGGATCTCCGACCTTCAGCGACTCCACCATCTCCTTCAGCGCCGCGACGACCTCGTCGTAGCGGCTGCGCGGCGCCAGGATCCGGGTCTGCAGGATGCAGGCCTCGCCGTTGTTGCCCAGGGAACCGAAGCGCAGCCCCTGCATCACGGCGGGCAGGTCGGCGTCGGCCAGGATGATGGCGGCGGACTTGCCGCCCAACTCCAGGCCAACCCGCTTGAGGTGCTCCCCGGCGATCGAGGCGATACGACGGCCGGCCCGGGTCGACCCAGTGAACGAGATCTTGTCAACGTCCGGGTGCGAGACGAGGTATTCGCTGGTCTCCCGGTCCGCCGGGAGAATGCTGAGCACGCCATCGGGGAGGCCGGCCTCGTGCCAGAGGTCGGCAAGCAGCATCATGCTCAGCGAGTTCTCCGGGGAGACTTTCAGTACCACGGTGTTGCCGGCCAGCAGCGCGGGGACCAGCTTGGCGGTGGCGGCGGAGAACGGCGAGTTCCACGGGATGACCGCGGCGACCACGCCGATCGCCTCGCGCCGAACGATGGTGTCGAAAGCCACCGTGGGGTCGGAGGGCTCGACGACCTCTTCCCAGCCGAACTCCTCGGCCGCCTTGAGGTAGGCGTTGACCTGCCGGGTCAGGAAAGGCTGGCCGGCCTTCGTGAACCAGCCGGCCGATCCGTTCTCGGCCGAGATCGCTGCCGCAATCTCGTCGGCCCGCGCGGCGCGTAACGCGTCGTAGCGGCGGATGACCTCTTGGCGCTCCTCCGGGATCGTATGCGGCCACGGCCCGTTGTCGAACGCCGTGCGGGCGGCGGCGACAGCCGCGTCCACATCGGCGTTGGCGGCCTGGGCCACCTGGCCGAGCACGGACTGGTCGTGCGGGGAGCGGATCTCCAGCAGCTTCGAACTGCTGGGCGTCATCCAGGTACCGCCGATGTAGAGCTTGTCGCGAACAATCATCAGTCACGTCTTTCTAGTGAGGGGAGGGAAATCGGGCGTCAGGCGCGGTGGGGCGTGCGCCCTAGCTGATTGGGGAAGTTGGGGGGCGGACCATCTTGGCGACCGAGGTCTCGGTGAAGTCGCCGAGACCGTCGAGATCCGTGGATTGGCTCACCTCGCGCCACGCGGCGTCCTCCGTGGCCCGGGCCTCGGCGATCAATGGCGCGAGCCAGGCCGCGTCCGAGCCCAGGAGGAGCCGCGCCGGCGGCTGCGGCTCCTCCGTGATCCGCAGGATTACCCGCGCCATTTTTGCTGGATCGCCGCGCTGCACGTCCGGATTGTTATGGTACGTCCGTACGAAGGCGCCAACTGTCTCGTCGTACTCGTCCTGCATGGGCGGCACGGACATCGGGGCAGCCGCCCACGGCGTCCGAATGCCGCCCGGCTCGACCAGGGTGGCGTGGATGCCGATCGTCTCCACCTCGCGGGCGAGGATCTCCGTGAAACCGCCCAGCGCCCACTTGGCCGCCTGATATGCCGCCAGGCCGGCCTGGGCGCGTCGGCCGCCAATCGTCGAGACGTTCACGATGCTGCCGGAGCGCTGTGGGCGTAACACCGGCAGGGCGGCCCGCACCATGTTGACCGCACCGAAGAAATTGATCTCGACGATCCGGCGAAACTCGTCCTCCGGCATGTCTTCAATCGAGCCGACGCTGCGGTATCCGGCGCTGTTCACCAGCACGTCGAGGCGGCCGAACTCGCTGACCGCGTACTGGACCGCCGTCTGTGCGTCAGCGCTGGAGGTCACGTCGACTGCGAGTACGCGCAACCGGTCCTGCTGTTGGTCGGGCACCGGCAGGACGTCGGTGGTCAAATCCGTCGCAAGCACGTTGTGCCCGGCCTGCAGCCCGGCATCGACCAGGTGCCGACCGAGGCCTCCGCCCGCTCCGGTCACCAAGAGTGTCTTTGTCATTGCGTCTCACCCACACTTTCACGGAATTTCGGGGCACGGCTGCGCCCTCCACACCGAGCCGCGACAAGCGGCCTGAGCGCATGCTCGGCCACGAACAGTCCGCAGGTCGCCGGGCTCTGGCGGTCAGGACTCAACCGGGTGGTCCGTGGAACGACTGACCTCGGCCCACGTCCGGGCCTCCGTGTTGCGCTCGTCGCCCGATTGCAACGCGATCTCCAGGGCGTCGCTGCCGAGCAGCAGTCGGCGAGGGGGCTCCGGCACGTCGAGGATGTCGACGATCGCCTTTGCCATCCGGGCCGGGTCACCAGGCTCGTTGCCGGCGTAGGCCGCGAACCGCTCCAACCACGCGCCGACGGTCTGCTCGTAGCCCTTGCTGAGCTGGCCGGAGGCGGTCGCGGCCCCGGCGGCCCAACCGGTACGGATGCCGCCCGGCTCGACGATCGTCACCTTGATGCCCAACGGGGCGACCTCGTTCGCCAGCACCTCGGAGAAGCCCTCGACGCCGAATTTCGCCGTCTGGTAGGCGCTGAGGCCTGGGGTGCCGCCGACCCGCCCGCCGATGGACGAGATCTGCACGATGTGTCCGGCGCGCTGGCGGCGCAGGACGGGCAGCGCCGCCCTGGTCACGTTGACGGTTCCGTACAGGTTTGCGTCGACCTGTGCCCGGAACTCATCCTCCGGGAAGTCCTCCACCGAACTGCTGGCGGCGTAACCGGCATTGTTGATCACCACGTCGAGGGAGCCGAACTTGTCGACGGCCGCCGCGACCACGTCGCGGCACGCCTCAGGCGAGGTGACGTCCAGCGGCAGGGTCAGGAGCCGCTCCGGGTGCTCCCGAGTCAGGTCCGTCAGCGAATCTGGGTTGCGCGAGGTCACCGCAACTCGATCGCCTGCCCCGAGTGCCGCCAGGGTCAGGGCCTTCCCGAGACCCTGGGAACCGCCGGTGATCAGCCATGTCCGTGCCATGGTGCCTCCTTCTGTCTAGAACTGAACCCACTCGGATTCAGCCTGCCTGTGCCACGAGATGTGCGTAGCAGATTCTCACCTAACCACCACTTGACTGTAGCACTAACTGACTTGAGCAGCTCCTCTATGAGGATGATCGTGAGGTTATCTACTACCACTGTTACGCTTGGAGCTATCATGAGAGCTGACGCCGCCCGCAACCTCGCTGCCGTCCTGCGCACCGGGGCCCGCCTGCTGGCGGAGGACCCGAGCACCTCGATCTCCGCCATAGCCAGCGCGGCGGGAGTGGACCGCACCACCGTTCACCGCCGCTTCGCCAATCGCGAAGCCCTGCTCAGCGCCGTCTTCCAGGCCAAGCTCGACTCGGCGGAGCGAGTCCTCGACGACTCGCGGCTTACGGAGGCGCCGGTAGCGGTCGCATTGCACCGCTACGTGGAAGGGATCATTCCGGTCAGCCGTGACTGGCCCGTCGACACGCGCCACATGATGCGCGCGGATCCCGCCGCCGACAGACGACGTCAGCAGCAGAGTCAGCGACTGAATGACTTCCTCAAACGCGCTTCCGATGAGGGCTACCTTCGCCCCGACACCTCCCCGGCCTGGGCGCGGGCGGTCCTCGACCAACTGGTGGAGACCGCCGCCCATCACTTCCCCGAAACGGCTCCCCCACGGGCGGCCGACCTGGTCGTGGAGACCTTCCTCAACGGCCTCGGCCCGTCGTGACAACCGGGAGCCGCCACCGAAGTTCGGCCTAGGTCCGGGATCCCGCTTCTCCGGCACCAGGGGTCGGCGGTGTCACATTGACGGCTGATCTTGGTTGTTGCAGTGGGCTGCTTCCTCAATCGCCAGCGCCGCACCTGCGGCGGCGACACGACCTGGGATCGGGCCCAAGGCGACGGCGCAGCCGCAGCTCGATGCCATCACTGTGACCCGCGAGAGCTCCACCGGCCCGGTGCACCGGCTTCGTCGGGAGCGTTTGCGTGTAGTTCGACCCGCGCTTCGAGTCCGACGACTCGCGATACAAGCGCAGAGCGCGATGACGTAGCTCGTCGGGGTACTTCTTCGGTGCTGCCACGGACGACTTGCTCCCCCATTGGCCACCGCGCCGAAGTTACCGCTGGGATGTGACACTCTCAGCGACCGGCCGAGAGGCTCCCAGGGCTGGCAATCCCCCTGGTCGAGTTGCCAATGTCGGCGGCGGAAGCACCGCGGTGATCGGCAGGGTGAGCGGTAGTCCCCAACCGAGTGCGCGTCCGGGCAGCCGCCACGCCGAGCGGAGGTCTGCCCAACCGACCCGCATCCCGTCGGTGAACAGCACCGCGAACAGCGCCAGCTCGGCGAGTTGCGCCACGATCGGCGAGTCGGCGCGCAGGTGCAGCACACCGGTGGTGTCCTCGCCGAGCAAAAACCCAGCAAGCAGGAACAGCGCCGCGGTGGACAGGATGGTGCGGTGTGCCAGTGCCGAGACGAGCACAGCGGCCAGCAGGACGGCGGCGAAGCACAGCAGCAGCAAGGAAACCCCTCCGAGAGCGCGAACCAGCACGGTGCCGACCAGACTTCCCGGCGCTCCACGGATCCCGGTGATCGTAACGGCCACCGACACGAGACGCGACTACGGCCAGCGCCAGCCGGATTCGCTGCCCTATCCCCGAGGTGACATACCGGAGTACCGTGATGGCCGGTGTGCCGGGAAGCCTGGTCGGCAGTCGTGCAACGTCGTCGACCGGAGGGACCGTATGACTGCGTCCGCCATCCGCACCCATCGCCTGACCAAACGCTACGGCAAACTGCTGGCCCTGGACGAGCTGAACCTCGACGTGCCGGCGGGCGAGGTGTTCGGGTTCCTCGGCCCGAACGGTGCCGGGAAGTCCACCACGATCCGGCTCCTGCTCGGACTGGCCCGGCCCACCGCCGGCCAGGCCTGGATCTTCGACGCCGATGCCGGGGACGTTTCCGCGGCTCACCGGCTGCTGGCGTACGTGCCGGCCGACGTGGCGCTGTGGCCGCAGCTCACCGGCGCGGAGACCCTGGAGCTACTCGCCGCGACCGGGCCGGCGGTCGATCGCGCTTACCGGGACGAGTTGGTCGAACGCTTCGCGCTCGATCTGTCCACCCCGGCTCGCGCCTATTCCACCGGTAACCGGCAGAAGGTCGCCCTGATCGCGGCGTTCGCCACCCGCGCCCCACTGCTGGTCCTCGACGAGCCGACCAGCGGCCTGGACCCGCTGATGGAGCTTCAGTTCCGCCGTGCTGTCGCGGTCGCCCGGGACAATGGGCAAACCGTCTTCCTCTGCTCGCATCAGCTCGCCGAGGTCGAAGCGGTCTGCGACCGGGTGGCCATCCTGCGCAGTGGTCGACTCGTCGACGTCGCGGGCGTCAGTGCACTGCGCCGGCTGCGGCGCACCGAGGTGACCGCCCGGTTCAGCGGCTCCGTACCCGACCTGCGCGACGTAGCCGGGGTGGAACTCGTCGCTCAGGACAGCGGCATGCTCCGCTTCACGATGACCGGACCGCCGGCACCGGCACTGCGCGCCCTCGCCGCCACCGACGTCACCGCGCTCACCGTCCGGGAGCCGAGCCTGGAGGAGATCTTCCTCGGCTACTACGGGGAGACGTCCCGATGACCGTCATCGTCGCACCGGAGCATGCCCGGCCGGTCCGCGCGAGCGCTGGTGGGACCGTTACCCGCCTGGTCGTCCGGCAGGTACGTCGTGGAACGGCCATCGTGCTCACCGTGGTGGTCGGCATGTCGGTGCTCGTCGCCGTCACCTACACCGAGACGATCAGCGACGGTGGCGGCGCCGAGGCCCTCGCCGCGCTGGCCGGTAATCCGGCGATCCGCACCCTGTTCGGCGAGCCCGTCGGCCTCGACACCGTCGGCGGTTTCACGGTCTGGCGCACCGGCACCGTCCTTGCTGTGCTGTTGTCGGTGTGGGGAGCGCTCGTCACCACCCGCGTCACCCGGGGCGAGGAGGAAGCCGGTCGCTGGGACCTGCTGCTCGCCGGACGATTGGGCCGCAGCGCACTACTCGCCCGGCACCTCGCGGTGCTGACGGCCGCGATGATCCTTGTGGGGGCGGCGCTCGCCACGGCGCTCGCCTCGGTCGGCACGCCGGTGCGGGGGGCGGTCGTACACGCCACCGGTCTGGCGTTGGCCGGTGCGGTGGCGGTCGCGGCGGCGGCCCTCGCCGCGCAGGTCTTCCCGGCCAGGTCCGCGGCGACCGGAGCCACGCTGGCGTTTCTCGGGGTGGGACTACTGACACGGATGGTCGGCGACGGAGTCACCGTCCTCGGTTGGCTGCGCTGGCTGCCACCATACGGTCCACTGGCATTGGTCGGTCCGTACCGGAACGACCGGTTGGCGCCCCTGGCCGTTCTCGGGTTCACCGCGATCGCGCTCACCGTCGGCGCGCTCGCCCTGATGCGGCGGCGGGACGTCCGGGAAGGACTCCTCTCCCCCGCTTCCGGACGGCCGGCACGGCTGCGGCTGCTCGGCTCGGTAACGGCCTTCAGCGTTCGACGGCTACTGCGGTCGTTGGCGGGTTGGTCGACCGGGGTCGGCGGGTACTTCCTGCTGATCGGTCTGCTCGCCGAGTCGCTGACGACGTTCCTCGCAGACAATCCGCGCTTCGCGGACCTGGCGGCGCAGGCCGGCTTCGCCGGCCTGCACACCGTCCGCGGGTACGCGGCCACGCTCTTCGCCCTGCTCGCCATACCGGTTGGCGCGTTCACCGCCGTCCGTCTCGGCGCGTTCGCCGCAGCGGAGACCAGCGGCCGCCTGACCCTGCTGCACGCCGGGCCGACCACCCGCGTCCGGCTGCTCGGCGCCGAGATCCTCACCACCACGGCGGGCGCGGCGGTCCTCGTCACCGTCGCCGCAGTGGCCGCATGGCTGGGCTCGAACCTGGTCGGTGCCGGGTTGCCACTGCCGGCGGCGCTCGCCGGCGCCTGGAACGTCCTCCCGGTCGTGCTGCTCAGCCTCGCCGCAGCGGTCGTCACACTCGGTCACACGACGCAGGGTGTGGTGGCGTGGGGCGTGGTGCCGACCGCTGGTGGGTTCCTGCTCACGGTCGTCGCCGACAGCGTCGACGCGCCGGGCTGGGTACGCGGGCTTTCGCCGTACACCCATCTCGCGGCCGTGCCCTCGACGACGCCGGACTGGCCGGCGATGGCCGCCATGGTCGCGGTGGCGGCCCTGGCCCTCCTGGTCGGCCTGGCGACATACCGGAGACGCGACCTGCGGCTGTAGCCCACCGGTCCGCGCGGTGAGCTGATGGGTGGGGCGACCGTCCCGAACGGCCGTGAGAGCATGCGGTTCATGATCCGGACCGGCCAGATGACCCCATGGGGCGTGCGCGCTAGGGGCGCCGGCGTGGGCACCCGGCGCACCGGCGCGGCCGACGGATGCTAGACCCGGTGCCGACGTGGCAGCGGCGAAGTAGGCGACTGTGGCATCCCGCGCAGGTCATCGCGGTCGGCTTCGGCACGGCGGTGGCGGTCGGTACCGGCCTGTTGTCGCTGCCCGTGGCCACCCGTTCCGGCCAGCGCGCCGAACTGATGGATGTGGTTTTTACCGCGACCTCGGCGGTGTGCGTGACCGGCCTGGTCACCGTCGACACCGGCAGCTACTGGTCCAGCTTCGGCCAAGCGGTGATCCTGCTGCTCATTCAGGCCGGCGGCCTGGGCATCATGACGCTGGCGACGTTGTTCACCGTGCTGCTGTCGCGGCGACTTGGCCTACGGGCCCGGTTCCTGGCACAGGCGGAGACGAAGAGCCTCGACCTCACCGACGTGCGCGCGGTGGTCCGCCGGATCGTGCTGTTCAGCCTCGCCAGCGAAGCCGTCGTCGCGGTGGTGTTGACGCTCCGGTTCATCACCGGCTATGACGAGCCGTTCGGCGAGGCGCTGTACGACGGGGTGTTCCACGCGGTGTCGGCGTTCAACAACGCGGGCTTCTCCACCAACGCCGACAGCCTCGTCGGCTACGCCACCGACCCCTGGATTTGCCTGCCCATCGCCGCCGCGGTCATCCTGGGCGGGCTGGGCTTTCCGGTCGTGTTCGAACTGCTCAAAGGCTGGCGCCGCCCCGCGCTCTGGTCGGTGCTGACCCGCATCACCCTCGCCCTCACGGGTACGCTGCTCGTGCTCGGCACCCTTGTGCTCACCCTCGCCGAGTTCTCCAACCCGCGTACCCTCGGCCCGCTCGGCGGCGGGGAGAAACTGTTGGCCGGGTTCTTCGCCTCGGCCATGACCCGCACGGCCGGGTTCAACAGCGTCGACATCGGCGGGATGCGGCCAGAGAGCCTGCTCGCCAGCGACGTGCTGATGTTCATCGGCGGTGGCAGCGCCGGCACCGCCGGCGGGATCAAGGTCAGCACCTTCGGGCTGCTGGCATTCGTGCTCTGGTCGGAGATGCGCGGCGAGCTCCACGTCAACGTCGGCCGGCGGAGCATCCCCGCGAGCAACCAGCGCCAGGCGCTCGCGGTCGCCCTGCTCGGGGTCGGCGCGGTGGTCACCGCCACCTTCGCGCTGTTGGCTATCACCTCGTACCGGCTCGACGTGGTGCTGTTCGAGGCGGTGTCCGCGTTCGCCACCGTGGGCCTGTCCACCGGCATCACCGGAAACCTACCGCCGCAGGCGGACCTGCTGCTGGTGGTGCTGATGTTCGCCGGCCGGGTCGGTCCGCTGACCCTGGCCTCGGCGCTGGCGCTGCGCGAACGCAACCGCCGCTTCGAGTTACCCGAGGAAAGGACGATCGTTGGCTGAGGCACGCACCGAACCCGTGGTCGTGATCGGGCTGGGCCGGTTCGGCTCCGCCCTGGCCCTGGAACTGGTCAGCCGAGGAACCGAGGTTCTCGGCATCGACCACCGCCCGAAGGCCGTCCAGGCCCTCTCCGGACAATTGCCACACGTCGTCACCGCCGACTCCACCGACATCGAAGCCCTGCGGCAACTTGGCCTGGCCGAGTTCCACCGCGCCGTGGTGGCCATCGGCACGGACATCCAGGCCAGCATCCTCACCACCAGCCTGCTGGCCGAACTCGGCATCCCCGACATCTGGGCCAAAGCAATCAGCGGCCAGCACAGCAACATCCTCACCCGCGTCGGCGCCCACCACGTCGTCGCACCCGAGCACGACATGGGCGAACGCGTCGCCCACCTGCTCTCCGGGAGAATCCTCGACTACGTCGAAGTCGACGCCGACTTCGCCGTCATCAAGACCACCCCACCCCGGGACATCGTCGGCCTGCCACTACGCGAATCCCGCCTCCGCAGCAAATGGGGCGTCACCGTCGTGGCCGTCAAACCCCAGGCAGCGGTACCCGGCGGCAAACCCCGCGCCTTCACCTACGCCACCCCCGAGACCGTCCTCGCCTACGGCGACCTCATCCTCGTCGTCGGCACCCTGGACAACGTCGAACGTTTCGCCACCACCGATTAGCACGCCACTGTCCGTCAGTGGACGTTAGATGCCGGTCACGGTTCCGTCTTCTGCGGGCTTGCCGGGGCGCTCCTGAACGATTGCGGGGTCGATGGCTACCCTCGGGCTTCTCCTCCTGCTCATCTCACCGGCATCGAGGCGGCGGTGGGCCAGGATTCAAGGCTCAGCTCCGGTAAATGCCCAGACGTTGATCAGCAGTGCCGCGCCCACAACGGCGGCCAGCGGGACGCCCGTGCCGCTGCCGAGGAACAACACGCCGCATATCCCGCCGAATGCTGCTCCTACCAGGGCGAAGACCGCCGCGCGCCACCACCATGGTCGAGCCCGGGGCGGCGACGCCCCGGCCGGGAGGATGACGAGGTCGCGGAGCGCGTCACTGACGTCGGCTCGTTCGTCCAGCACCACTCGCTTCGGCGGCTGATGTCGTAGCCGGCCAATCGGCACCAGCCGCACCTGGCCCGGCATCTCGATGACCACTCGGCGCTTTGTCGAGACGTCGCCGTGGACCGTGACGTGAACGGTGCCGCTCACCGAGTCCACGACCGGGTGCCACATGACCCGCTGCCAGCGGTCGGGACCGCGGTGTCTGTTCGTTGCGAGGGCGATCCAGGTGCTGTTACCGACCGATATCGGTGGGCCGTCCGGTCTGTCGCCGGCGAGTACCGATGCCTCCAGGAGAGAACTCGGCCGACCCGCGGCTCGTCGGAACAGGATGCCACGTAGCGCCCAGGTCAGCACGACCAATACGGCCACGAAGCCCGAGATCACGATCGGAACCGTCAGATCGTCCTCGTTGCTGGTCTCGTCCGGGTCGGCCGGGAAGCCACGGGGCGTGGGCTCGGCCGGGTCGTACGCGACCGGGAACGGTCGGTCCTTCGTGTACCGGTCGGTGTCGTAGATGCCGAAGCGCTGCACGTGTTCCTGGCCCGCCTGGTCCACCCATCGGACACGGATGTCGTCGAGGTCCCCGATCCCGTCCTCGACGACGATGCCCTCGACCACCGCAGTGGCTCGTGCCTGCGCGCTGGCGTACCGGTACCCCTTCCAGCCGAGGACGCTCCCGACAATGGCGAACGCGAGCATGGTGGCGGCGAGCGCCAGAAGCGCGACGCGCAGAACCGGCCTCTGACCATTCATCGCACGGCCCACTCTGTGAAGCGCGGCAGCAGTTGCCGTACCCGAGCCGGATCACCGCTGTCGACGACGTGCTCCACCAGTTCCTCGACGTCGAGCAGCCCACCGGCGGGGTCGACCAGCACGCTCGATGTCCACCGGCTGGCACGTGGCCACCCGGCCTCCTGGAGCGCCCCGCTGATCACATGCCCGACGTAGCCGACCAGAACGGCGCGTGCCGCAGCGGCCCGCATCGGCGCTGGCAGCCTTCCCGTCTCCGGGTCGAGCGCCCGAGCCAGTTGCGCCCACGTGCTGTCCGCCACGGCGTCGGCCGCGATGGCCACCGCGGCGCGTACGGAATCCTGACCCGTCACCTGCATGAGACGCGACGCGACCTCCCGCGTGCTCGCCTCGAAGCGGTCTGGTGCGAGGTCGAGGAGACGAACCGGTCGAGGCTCGTCCGGAACCTCGTGTGCGCTGACGAGGTCCCGCACGCACCATCGCTCCAGCGTGTCGGCGTTCCGCAGGGGCACCGGTGAGCTCGCGTCCCAGCCGAGGCCGAGGTGCTCGGGTAGCGCGGCGAGTCGGACGGCCAGCGGGGGCTCGATCGCGATGCCCATCGGGTCGTCCTCGTCGGCCGCAGTAGCAGCGGCGGCTAGGCGCGGCGCGACGTACGGATCGGCGAGTGCCGCGTCGAGTGCTTCGTACAGGTCCTCCGGGTAGTTCCCGTCCTCGCCCAGCACCTCCGTCCAGGTGTCGCCGAGCGCGTGGAAGGCCGCATCGATGATGCCGATCTCGACGAGAGCACCGCGGATGGCCGGCGTGCCGGCAACCGCGGCGGCATCGGCATCCGCGGCCAAGACCAGCGGCCAGACCCGAGCCCGGCTCGCCCGCAGCAACCGCTCGACCAGGACGGCCGGAGCCCGGAGGCGGTTCTCGATGCTGGCCACCAGGGATCCCCGCGCGCGAAGCAGCAGTTGGGTCCGCCGGTCCCCGGCATGCTGTTCTTCAGCGAACTCGCGTGCCACGAGGGCGGCGATTTCGGCAGCGGTGAGCCGGCGCACCAGCGGCAGACCCAGGAAGAGGGTGAAGGTACGAAACCCCGACGTCCGGGTGGGCAGGACGGCGACCTCCGGCTCGGCCACGATCCGCGCGAGCAGCGGAAAGCCAAAGCCGAGGCGCTCGGCAACCTGCCGCACCAGGGTGGTCAGCTCGGGCTCATCGGCCGGACGCACGGCGTGACCGGTGAATCGTGGCCGATGCGTCAACAAGGGGATCACGTTGAATGCGAGCACCGGGAGCACGATCCACACGAACGGCACCCAGTCGCGGAAGACCGCCACAGCGGCGAGCACGGCCAAGCCGAACAGGAGGACGGCCGGATGCGCGAGGGCGGTCATGGCCGCGACAAGCATCCAGCCGCGCAGGGCAGACAGGCGGGCGGTGGCCGGGCTCATGGTCCCACCTCACCCCTCGCTAGCACGGGGTCGAGATACGGTGCCCGCCTCCATCGGTGGAAGGTCATTGAGGGCGATACCGAACCGGAGGCGATGTGTGCTGCGCGGGTCACGGCGGCCAACCAGGCCGGACTCGTTCGTCTGGCCAGACTGCTCGACGGCAGCCGACACAGGAAGGTAAACACTTCTGACCAGCCGGCGCACCGGTGAGGAGTCGAGCGGTCATGGCGAGGGCCTCGGTGCGGGTGCCCGCCCGTCCGGCTCGGTCAAGAATCCTTTCGGCGCAGCCGCCTCGACGTGCTGACGCAGCGCCGCGATCTCCGCCCGCAGCGCCGCGACGTCCGCGCTCGTCGCGGCGGCCGGCTGCTCGGAGGCTGAAGCGACCCGCTCCACGATCCAGGTCGCTAGCGAACCCGTGACGAAACCGATCAGACCGATCCCCCCGATCATCAACCCGAGCGCGACGAACCGCCCCATCGAGGTGACCGGGTAGTGGTCGCCGTACCCGACGGTGGTGATGGTGACTGTCGCCCACCAGAGGGCGTCGTCGAACGACGTGATGTTCGGATCGGCCCCGGACCGTTCGGCATCCAACACCGCGAGCGCGGACACCAGAACCAGCAGCACGGTGGTGGTGGCGACGTAGACGGCGAGTCGGCCCCGCGCCCAGACCTCCGTGCGCCGGCTGATCGTCAACACCACCATGATCAGCCGTACGGCGCGCAAGGGGCGCAGCACCGGTAGTGCCAGCACGACGAGGTCGAACAGGTGGCCCCGCAGGAACCGACGCCGGTCGGTGGCCAGCTTCAGGCGTACCAGCATGTCGAGCCAGAACAGCAACCAGATGACGACCGACGTCACAGCGCAGGCGTCCCGCCACGCCGGCGCCAGATCGGTGCGCAGGATCGGCGCCGCGTACACCCCGAGGAAGACCATCGACAACACCGTCAACGGCGCTGCGGTGAGCCGCTCCCAGTTCGCCGACCGGGCCAACCGCCGATCTGCCCCACCCTGCATCTCTGGCTCCGCCCGAAGATCCGGTCCGCTCATATCGGCAATGATCACCCTCCAGCGTGCGTGGGCTCACTCGGTCATCACGTCAAACCCGGCCAGGATCCCGTGGTTAACCATGTCGGCGCGCAGTGGGGACTTACTGATCGTCCTTCTTGTCCCGCCATCTGTCGATGAGCGCCGGCAGTTCACGCCAGAGGTAGTCGTAGAAGTCGCGCATCTCGGTAAGGCGGGTTGCGGCGAGGCTGCCCACGCCGGCCACCGTGATGCCTTCTTCGGCGGCTTCCCGCATGCTTCCGATCATCGCGTTCTGGCCGGACATGAGGGTCGCCCACGCGCCGTCACGAAGCCGGAAGTGCTCGCGGCGACTACCCGGAGCGGGCACTCGCTCGATCAACCCGACGGTTCCGAGGGACTTGATGGCGGTGGACACGCTGCCGGAACTGATGGCCAGGGTGTCCGCGATCTCGCCAGCGGTCATCGTCTCCTGCTCGGTGAACAGCAACGCCGCCAGCACTCGCGCCGTCATCCGTTGCAACCCGCCCTCGGCGAGGGTCAGTGCCAGCTTCTCCGCTGGACCACTCAAAGCCATCCGCGCCCTCCCGCGCTCGATCGACCAGAAGCCTAACATCTTGCAATCTTCAGAAATCTTTGAACATTCGATACTCTGCAAGCCATGGCTGATGTGATCCAGCTGGAGAAGCTGACCAAGACCTACGGCCGCCGCACGGGACTGCGCGGCCTCGACCTGTCCGTCGCCGAGGGTGAGGTGTTCGGCTACCTGGGTCCGAATGGGGCTGGCAAGTCGACCACCATCCGCGTGCTACTGGACCTGATCCGACCGACCAGCGGACACGCGCTGGTGTTCGGGCACGACCCGCGCCGGGACGCGGTGGCGCTGCACCGGCGGATCGGATATCTCGCCGGGGAGTTCGTGGTCAACCCCCGCCAGCGCGTCGGTGAGTGCCTGACGTTCCTGGCCGACCTGCGCGGAGGCGTGCCGAAGGCCCGCATCGGCGAGCTGGCCGGGCGGTTGGAGTTGGATCTGACCGCGCGGATCAAGACCCTGTCGAAGGGCAACCGGCAGAAGATCGGCCTGGTACAGGCATTCATGCACCGCCCCGAACTGTTGATCCTCGACGAGCCGACGTCCGGGCTGGACCCCCTGGTGCAGCAGACGTTCCTCGACCTGGTCCGCGAAGCCAGAGCCGACGGGCAGACCGTGTTCATGTCCTCGCACATCATGAGCGAGGTCGAGGCGGTCGCCGACCGGGTCGGCATCATCCGCGACGGCCAGCTCGTCGCCCTCGACACGGTGGCTCGACTCCGCGACCGCAGCGTGCACGAATTCCTGGTCACCTTCGCCGACCCGGTCGATGACACCGCACTCGCCGCCCTGCCGGAGGTGACCGGCCTGACCGCTGACGGCCCGACCGCGAGGTTCCGCCTCGCCGGCAGCCCCGACGGGCTCATCCGCGTACTCGCCCAGCAGCGGGTCGTGAGCCTCCGTGCCACCGAACCCGACCTGGAACAGCTGTTCCTCACCTACTACCAGCCCGACGCTGCAAGCAAGGAGACCACGCATGCCTAACCTGCTGACCAAGACGTTGTGGGACGGCCGGCGGGCCCTGGCCGGTTTCACCGCCGGCATCGCCCTGCTCGCAGCGATGTATGCCGGCTTCTATCCCCAGGTCGCCGACCGCGCGATGGGACAGACCGTCCAAGGCTTCTCCCCCGGGCTGCGGCAGGCGCTGCGGATGGAGGACCTCTCCTCCGCCGCCGGGTATCTCGGCTCCAGCGTGTTCGGCATCATCGTGCCCCTGGTCGCCGTCATCTTCGGCATCGTCACCGGCACCCGCGCAGTCGCCGGCGATGAGGAAGCCGGCTACCTCGACCTACTCCTCGCCCACCCGGTCAGCCGCACCCGGCTGCTGCTGCACCGCTTCGCCGCGCTCACCGTCAGCGCCATCCTCATCGCGGTGGTGGTCCTGCTGGCCCTGCTGGCCATCCGGCCCGGCGCACAACTCGACAGCATCACCGTCGGCGAGTTCACCGCCCAGTGTCTCGCCCTGGCCCTGCTGATCATCGTCTTCGGGACGGTCGCGATGACCGTCGGCGCGGCCACCGGCAGCCGACCCGCCGCCCTCGCCGGCAGCGCGGGCATCGCCGTCCTCACCTACGCCGCCAGCACCTTCGCCAGCCAGATCGGCGCCGACGCCCTCCGCTACGCCTCCCCCTTCCACTACTACATCGGCGGAGAACCCCTGCGTAACGGCTTCCAATGGGCCGACCTGACCATCCTGACCGCCACCACCGCGGTCCTGCTGACCGGCGCCGTAGCGGCATTCAACCGCCGCGACCTGACCAGCTGACCGCGACCGCCCTCACCACGCCAGCGGTGTGGCCCGACGCACTGGACGTCATGCAGCCACGGGCATCAACTCCGCCGCGGCCCCCGCGGGCACGGCAGCCCCGATCCTGCCGCCGTCACTGACCGGCACCTCGGACACGATGTGTGAGACAGCCCTGCTGCGCTTGGCGCACGGGCCATGAACGGCGGCGATCGTGGCGAGTCGGTCGGACCGTGCTGAACGCGCCGGGCCGATCTTCACCAGACAACCACAGCACCGCACCGCTGCGACCGCAGGTGCAGGCGGGAAGAAGACAAAGAGCCGCATGTCATCACGCCTGTGGGCACAAACAGAGCGCCGGGTTGGAAAGGACGCAACGAACTGAGCGGAGCACGACCGATCCGCTCGCCGGCACCACCGCAGCACCAACAACATGATCATTGTGTGTGACCACCACGCGTGGACCATCGAAGTCGAGCCCGCGATCTACCCGCTCACCCCGGCGGGGAGCTTCCTCGCCACCACAGCAAAAATCCCCGTCCAACGGGACGGGTATTGCTCGAAACGCGAAGAGAAATCACGCTTCGTGGGGAAATAACGTGTCCTAGGATCGACACGAACCGATACCCAACACGGGTTGCGCCTTATCGGCGCTATTCCACTCGCCTGAAATCAGGCTACCTGTAGGGTCCCGGGCTGACCGCCCGGGATCCGGTCGGCACGAGAGGCTCCTCAGCGTGAAGCGGCGAGAGATTCATCGTTCACCTTGGCCTGGCGCGGAATGTGAGCCGTGGTCGTAACCGGTGGGGTCCGGCCGCGTTGGGCTGATCATGGGTGAGCGTGCGGCGTATCCGAGTGACCTGACCGATGAGCAGTGGGCGGTGGTCGGACCGTTCCTGCAGGCGTGGAAGGACCGCCACCCGTCGGTGTCGGGGCATCAGGGTCGCTACGAGCTGAGGGAGATCGTGAACGCGATCTTCTACCAGAACCGGACCGGGTGTCAGTGGGCGTACCTGCCGCACGACCTGCCGCCGAAGTCCGCCACCTACTACTACTTCGCCCTGTGGCGTGATGACGGCACCGACCAGGTGATCCATGATCTGCTGCGTTGCCAGGCGCGGGAGAAGGCCGGCCAGGTTCGCCGCCCGCCCGCAGCCCGCCGGGCGGGATATTCCCAAGCATCTGCTTGACATTCGGCAGAAAGCGAGGAGACTCCAAGCATGTCCTTGGAAAGTGGGCGGCGGCGCGTCATCGGCGACCCGGTAGCCATGCGCGCTCTGGCCCACCCGCTTCGACTCAAGCTCCACGCACTCGTCGGCCGTGAGGGCACCATGACGGCTGCGACGGCCGCGCGCGCGCTGAGGATCAGCCAGGCGCTCGCCTCCCATCACCTGCGCCAGCTCGGGAAGTACGGCTTCGTCGAGCAGGCCGGCCGCAGCGACAACCGGGAGCGCCCGTGGCGGGTGACCGCCGTTTCCCAGGACTGGGAGCCCGGCGAGACAGCCGAGGGCCACGAGGGACTGAGCATGTTGGAGCGGTTCGTGCTGGAGCGCAGCGCCGCTCAGTTGGCCGAGTGGCAGCAACGCCGCCCGGAGATGGATTCCCGCTGGAGTGAGCACACCGGGGTCTCACAGAACCTCGCCTATTTGACCGTCGACGAGCTGGCCGAGCTGCACCGCGCCTGGGAGGCCCTCATCTCGCTCTGGGTGCAGCGCCGTCCGCTCGGCGACACCGCGAGCCGGCCCGAGGGTGCCGTACCGATCGACATCACTCTGATCATCGCGCCGCTGCCGCCGACCGCGTCAGGCGGTTGACCGACGCTTCGGCTCCCCCTTCGTGTTCCGGCGAGGGCCAACCCGTGCGCTCGATGGGTGCACCGATCGAAGGAGGGAATGCTGTGCCACCGCCGACCAACGCCTCGAGGATCCGCCGCGACTATCTGATCCTGCTCGCCCTTCGGTGGTTCCCCAGCGGCCTGATCATTCCGGTGCTGGTGCTCCTGCCGCTTCAGCGTGGACTCAGCCTCGGCCAACTCGGCGTGGTCATGGCGATCCAGGGACTGACGATCCTCTGCCTCGAAGTGCCGACGGGTGGCGCGGCCGACACGTTCGGTCGGCGACCGGTACTGCTCTTCGCCTCCGCGGTCAACATCTGCTCCCTGCTGCTGTTCGCCTTCGCGTCGTCGGTTGCCGCCTTCGCCGTCTACTTCCTGATCCAGGGCGTCTATCGGGCCCTCGACAGCGGACCGCTCGATGCCTGGTTCGTGGACAGCACCCTGGCCCGGGACCCGGACACCTCCATCGAGCGCGGACTCGGTCTGGGTGGCACCGTGATGAGCATCGCCATCGGCGCGGGCTCGTTGCTGAGCGGCCTCCTCGTTGCGGTTCAGCCGATTCCCGGCGTTCCCGGCATCGTCACGCCGGTCGTCATCGCGATCGTGGTGCGGGTGATCGAGCTCGGGTTCGTGACGGTCCTGCTGCGCGAGGAGCCGCGGAACCGGCCGGAACGGTCCGGACGAGACCGCCCGTCGGTCCGATTCGGACGGACGGTCGCCAGTGCAACGCGGCTCATGACCCGCTCCCGTGTGCTGATCTGCCTGCTCGCCGTGGAGATCCTGTGGGGATTCGGGATGGTCAGCTTCGAGACGCTTACCGCGGTCCGGCTGACCGCGGTAACCGGAGACACGGAACAGATCGCCTCGCTGATGGGGCCGTTGACAGCGTTCGCCTGGATCGCCTCGGCAGCCGGCGCGGCTCTGATCATCCCGGTTGCGGAACGCGTCGGCACGCCGCTCGCCGCCGCCCTGATGCGGGTCCTGCAGGGGCTCGCCGTCGCCGCGATGGCACTGTTCGGCGGGCTCGCCGGCATCATCACCGCGTTCCTCGCCTGCTATCTCGTGCACGGCGCGTCGAACCCGCTGCACAACGCGCTGCTGCACCGCCAGGTCGGCACCGACGAGCGCGCCACCGTGTTGTCGCTGAACTCGATGGTCTCGCAGCCGGCCGCCGCACTCGGACTCGTCACGCTGACCGCGCTGGCCGACGCCATCAGCCTGAGCGCGGCGATGGTGATCGGTGCGATCATCCTGGCCGTCGCCGCCCCGCTGTACCTCGCGGCGCGCAACGACCGCCGCCCGGTGACGCCGCAACCCGCTACGACCCGCTGACCGGTCGAGGACCGATCAGCGGGGCAGCGAGGTGCCGGGTCACGAGGAGGAGTGGCGAGGCAGGCAGATGCCGGACAATACGGCCGTGAGTACGGTGAACATCGCGTCCGTCGAACTCTCCTGGTAGAAGTGGCCCCCGTCGAACACGTGCAGCGACGATGGCGCGGTGCTGTGCCTCCGCCAGCCGAGCAGGTCAGCCTCGTCGACCTCGGGGTCGTCACGCCCGCCCAGCACATCGATCGGCACGGTGAGCGGGGGCCGTTCGGCGTACCGGTAGCGCTCGCACGCCTCCAGGTCCGCCCGCAGGATCGGAATGGCGCGGGCGACCAGGTCGGGGTGATCGAAGAACTCGGGCGGCGTGCCGCCCTGCGCCCGTAACATCGTGGTCAAGGCGGCATCGCTGCCGAGGTGGGACGATGTCCGGAGCCGGTTCCAGCGGTCCGGGCTGCGCGCGCTACTGACCACCAGGCGCCGCGGCTCCGGACCGCCCCTGTCCCGCAACATCTGGGCGGTCTCGTACGCGAGCAGACCGCCCATGCTGTGCCCGAACAGGACGAACGGCAGCCGGTACCGTTCGTCCGCTATGCCGTGGGCGATCTCGGCGCTCAACTCGGCGATCCGGGTGCGCGGCGGCTCATCAGCCCGGGCGCCCCGTCCGGGCAGCTGCAACGGACACAGCTCGACGTCCGGTGGCAGCCGATCGGCCCAGCCGAGATATGCCGCCGCGCTGCCGCCCGCGAACGGCAGGCAGTAGAGACGGATCCGCGGCGTCGCAGTGGATCGGCGGTACGGCAGGAGACCGGTGTCCATGGGTCACCCCTGCCCGTTGGCGATGGACATCGGCATGGGCATCGACCCGACCATGATCTCGCCGAGGGTCTCGGCGTCGCCGGCGCACAGGGCGCGCAGCACCTCGAGGAAGGTGTGCGCAACGGTCGCAGCGGCTGGGGCGTCGTACCAGCGGCGGTCGTAGAGCAGCTCCAACCGCAGCCGATCAGCGTCAACCACGTTGACGACCAGCGGATACTCAGTGCTCTCCACTGCGCCGGCCACGGTGAGCGTGGCCCGGCCGGTGCAGACCGTCGGCGACAGCGTCTCGGTCACCACGATGCTGTGGAACAGCGGCACCCCGCGCGGGATCCCGGTGCACTCCTGGACCTCGCTGAGGGGCGAGTTCTCGTGCTCCTGCATACGCACCATCTGCGCCTGGACGTCGTCGAGCCAGGCGGGCACCGCCATTCCGGCGTCGAGGCGCACCCGGACGGGCAACGTGTTGAGCATCGGCCCGACGACCCGGTCGGCCCCCGGAAATGCGGCGGTGCGCCCGGAGACGGTGCAGCCGAAGAGCACGTCGTCGCGATCGGTCAGGTGACCGAGCGCTGTCGCCCAGGCGGCAGTGGCCACACTGGCCAGGGTGAGCCCGTGTCCGCGCGCGTATGCCCGGACGGTCCGCGTCTGCTCGTCGGTGAGGCTGAGCGTCACGTAGTCGCTCCCCCGGCGCTCCGCCTGCGGTGCCGGAACCGGCATCGGGGTGGGCTCAGTGACGTCGTGCAGCTGGGTGGCCCAGTACCGGCCCGATTCGACGGCATCCAACGTCCCGAGCCAGCCGACGTACTGGCGGAAGGCCGTCGCGGGCTCCAGGCGGGCCGGTCGTCCCTCCAGCAACGCCGTGTAGACCGCCATCACGTCGCGCAGGAGCAGATCGACACTCCATCCGTCGAGCAGCAGATGGTGATAGGTGAGGATGCCGGTGACGGCGTCCTCCGAACGGCTCAGCACCAGTTTCCAGAGCACCCGGTCGAGGGTCATGCCCGTACTCCGCTCGGCGACCGCGACTCCGGCCGCATCGTCCACCGTACGGATGAACAGTTCCGGTTCCCGCCAGACGACCTGAACCGGTTCCTGCCCGCTCTGCCAGTCCACGGTGGTCCGCAGGATTGCGTGCCGGCCCGCGGCCTCGCGCCAGGCCCGCTCGAACAGAGCCAGGTCCACCGCACCGGTCAGCCGGAGGTTCTGCTGGTCGATGTAGACGCCCTCGTCCGGGCGCAGAAGAGTCTGGAACAGCATGCCGGCCTGGGTGGTGGTGAGCGGATAGACGTCCTCGACGACTCCGGGCCCGGAGGTGATGAGGCGGACTTCGTCGTCGGTCAGGCGGGCGAGCGGGAAGTCGGAGGAAGTGTGCCCGCCGGGGTGTGCGACGCAGTACCGCACCAGTTCGTTGACGTGGTCGAGGAACCGCTCGGCCACCGTCACCACGCTCGACTCCGCCAGCCGCTCCGGAGGGTAGGTCCAATCGACCAGGAGCCGGTCCTCGCGGATCTCGGCCTCGATCTCGATCGGATGGGTACGGCGCTGCCCGGGTGCACGGTCGGCGCCGCACACCGGTGCCAGCATGCGCAGCGGACCGGTGGCGGACGGCGGTGTCACCCGGCCGTGATAGTTGAACACCACCTCGGCGTCCTGCTCGGCGCGCAACCGATCCGCCTGCGGGCTGGTACTGAGGTGACGCAGGAGGGCATGGTCGAAGCCGCCGTGGGGCATCGAGCGGAGATGTTCCTTGACGGTGTCGAGTGCGGCGCCGAGGTCATCGCCGTCGATCGACGGTGCGAACGGCACCACCGAGGTGAACCAGCCGACCGTACGGGAGATGTCGATGCCGGGCAGGGGATGGTCGCGGCCGTGCCGCTCGACGTCCACCCGCACCGATCCACCGGCCCAGTCCCGCAGGGCCCGGGCGAGGGCGGTCAGCAGCACGTCCTCGACCTGCACGTGCCGGGCGGCGGGGGCGCCGCTCAGCAGCAGCCGGGTGTCCTTCACGCCGAGCTCGGCGCGCACGGTGCTGGCGGCGCCGACGAGGTCGGAGCCCGCGTCCGGGTCGCCGGGCAGCGCGGTCCCGGTCGGCACGGTGAGCCGGTCACACAGAGCCAGCACCGTCGGGTCGTCAGCGCGCCGCTTGAGCGCTGCGGCCCACACGCCGGGGTGCACCTCCGTGGCCGGCAGGGCGGCGTCCTGCCCGTCGGTGTCACACGCCGCCGCCAGGTCTTCGACCAGGAACCGCCAGGACACCGTGTCGACCGCGAGGTGATGGACGACGACGATCAGGTTGGCCGGCCGGTCCCGGCGCGTGACGAGCGCTGCGCGTAGCAAGGGTCCGCGGGTCAGATCGAGGCTTGCCTGCACCCGGTCCGCGACGGCCGAGAGTTCCTCGTCGTCGGCGATCGACTCGTGGATCAACAGGTCGGCATCCCCGGGTGGCTCGATGTGCTGCTGCCAGCCCGCATCGGTCCGGGTGAAGCGCGCCCGCAGCGCCGGGTGCCTGTTCACGACGGCGCGCAGCGCTTCGGCTATCACCGTCGGGTCCTCGATCTCGGTCTCCAGCAGGACGGACTGGTTGTAGTGGTGTGCGTCGGCCAGGTCGCAATTCAGGAACCAGGCTTGCATCGGCGTCGGTGGCAGGGTGCCGCCGATGTCGCCGGCCTCCGCCCCGGCCGCGTCCGAGGCGGTCGCCACCGGCTCGGTGTGCGCCGCGAGGGTGGCCACCGTCGGATACCGGAAGATGAGCCTCGGCGTGATCTCCAGGCCCTCCGCGCGGGCCGCGGCCATGATCTGGATCGTCAGGATGGAGTCGCCGCCGAGTTCGAAGTAGTTGTCGTGGACACCGACCCGATCGAGGCCCAGTGCTGCGGCCCAGATGGCCGCGACCCGCACCTCCACCTCGTCGCGAGGGGCGTCGTATCCCCGGTCGGCGGGTTCCGCGACGAGGTCCGGGGCGGGCAACGCCCGACGCTCGACCTTGCCGTTGGCGTCCAGCGGCACCGCGTCGATCGCCACGAACAGCGAAGGGATCAGGTAGCCGGGCAGGAGCCGGCCGAGAAACTCGCGCAGTTCACCCGCGCCGGGCACGCCGCCTGCGTCGTCGGTACCGGTACCGCTACCGACGACGTAGGCGACCAGCTGGCGGCGATTCTGCTGATCCGACCGGGCCAACACGATCGCCCGCTCGACGCCGGGATGGGTGGCCAGATGCTGTTCGATCTCGCCGGTCTCGACCCGGTACCCGCGGATCTTCACCTGGTCGTCGAGTCGGCGCTGGAACTGCACGTTGCCGTCGGGCAGCTGGTAGCCCCGGTCGCCGGTGCGGTACATCCGCATGCCGGGGCGACCGGTGTAGGGATCGGGCAGGAAACGCTCCGCGGTCAAGCCGGGTTGGTGCAGGTAACCCCGGGCCGGGCAGACGCCGCCGATGTAGATCTCCCCCGGCACGCCGACCGGCGCCGGGGCCAGATTTCGGTCGAGTACGTACATCGTCGTGTGCGGGATCGGACTACCGATCGGCAGCAGATCCCGATCGACTGGATCACCCACCGGCGTGTACACCGAGTTCGCCACGGACGCCTCGGTCGGACCGTACTCGTTGAGGATGTCACTGTCCGGAGCGAGGCTCCGCCAGCGGCGCAACGCGGAAGACGGAAACGCGTCCGCACCGACGGCGAGCACCCCCGCCAGTCCAGCCGCCTCCGCGGCGGTGAGTTGCTGGGTGAGCAGCTCCAGGTGACCCGGGGTCATCTTGAGGAAGCTGTACGGGCCACCGCGCACCAGTTCCGCGGCCAGTTGCGCCGGGTCGAGCCCTTCCGGCAGCAGGCGGACCGGTCGGCCGAGCAGCAGTGGGGTGTAGAGGTTCGGCACGATCATGTCGAATCCGACGGATGAGAAGAGAGCCGTGCCGCCGTCGCGCCCGCCCGTGTACCGATCGGCGCAGAACCGCAAGTAGTTGACGAGGCCGCGATGGTGGCAGGCCACCCCCTTGGGTCGTCCCGTCGAGCCCGAGGTGTAGATGACGTAGGCGAGCTGGTCGGCGTGCCGGGCCCCGGGCGGGTCGGTGTCGTCCTGCTCAGCTATCAGCTCGGCGTCGCGGTCGAGCAGGCATACCTGTCCAGGTGGGTCGGTCAGCAAGGTCTGGTACTGGTCCTGGGACACCACATGGGACAGCCCGGCGTCGGCCATGATGGTGCGGACCCGCGCGGCCGGGTTGTCCGGCGCCAGGGGCACGTACGCGGCTTGCGCCTTCAGCACCGCGAGCAGGGTGACCAGCAGCTCGGGGCTGCGCTCGACGATCACGCCGACCAGGCTCTCCGGACCGACACCGATGCCCTTCAGGTGACGGGCCAGCCGGTTCGCCCTGGCGTTCAGCTCCCGGTACGTCATCGTCTGCTCGCCCCAGAGCAGCGCAGCGGCGTTCGGCGTGCGGCGGACCTGTTCCTCGAACAGGCCATGGATGGTGGCATCGTCGGGGCCGGGCACCACGGTGTCGTTGATGCTCAGCAGACGGTCGTGTTCGGCCCGGCTCAGCACGGAGGTGTCGCGGAGCAGCCGGCCGGGTTCCTCGGCGAACGCTTCGGCCACCGTACGCAGGTGGTCGGCGATGCGTCGCGCGGTCTCGGGCTGCACGGCGCGCAACTGGTGGCGAAGGAGGAAGCGGATCCGGTCCGGCTGCTCCTCCACCATCAGGATCAGCGGATAGCCGGTGCGCTCGTACGTCTCGGCCAGGCGCAGACCCGCAGCGTGCGCGGCCGGACCGGTGCCCGGCTGGTTCTGGGCGATGACGATGGTGTCGAACAACGGCGTGCCCCTCGGCATGTCGCTCACCGCCTGGATGTCCGGCAGCGCCGCGTGCGCGTGATCGCGCATCCGCACCAGGTCGGTCTGCAGGTCGTTCAGCCAGCCGGCCAGGGTGTCGCTCCCGTGGTAGCAGGCACGTACCGGAATGGTGTTGATGAACAGGCCGACCATGTCCTCCACCGCGGGCAGGTCGGCCGGTCGCCCCGCCACCGTCGACCCGAACACCACCTCGTCCTGTCCGCTGTAGACCACCAGCAGCAGCGCCCAGAACCCGTGCGCCAGCGTGCTGGCGGTCAACCCCGCGTTCCGGGAGGCCGCACGCAGTCGGGCCAGCAGCGGGCCGTCGACGTCCATGGTGACCTCGCCGATCGTCCCGTCCGTGGCGGTGTCGTGGCCCGAACCGTGCACCTCCCAGGCCGTCGGCTCGGTCAGGCCGGCCAGGTACGCGCGCCAGAAGTCCTCGGTGGGTCCGCGATCCTGAGCGCGGAGCCAGTCGGTGAGACGCCGGTACGGCACGCCGTGGATCTCCGCGCGGCGCCCGGCACGCCGAGCAGCGTATGCGACGCCGAGTTGCTCGGTCAGCGTGGCGAGGCTCCAGGCGTCCAGGATCAGGTGATGGTGGCTGAGGACCAGCCGGGTGTGGGCTCCGAAGTCGATGAGAGTGGCGCGCACAGGTGGCGCCGAGACGAGATCGAACGACGCTAACCGGTCCTCCCGGAGGAACGCGGCGAAGAGAGCCGGGCGTTCGGCGTCCGGGCGGTCTCGCCAGTCGATCTTCCGGACCGGAAGCGCGAACCGCCGCAGCACCACCTGGGTCGGGTCGGCGACCCCCTCGAGCTGGACCCGGCTCCGCAGCACCGGGTGCGTGTCGACCAGGTCCTGGAGGGCCGCGGTCAGCGCCTCGTCGTCGACGGGCGCAACGGCGTCGATCACCGTCTGCTGGTGATAGTCCCCGCTGTCCTCGGACAGCTCGCTGTGGAAGAGCATGCCGGCCTGCATCGAGGTGAGCGGGTACGCGTCGGCGATGTCGGCGCGGTTGCGTAGCTCGGCCAGCGCCGGGTCCTCGACGTGACCGGCGACCGCCGGGGCACCCGTGGTCGGAACGACCTCGTCGGCAAGCCGGCGGACGGTCCGCAGACCGAGGATCTGCGCGGCAGTCGTCTGCAGCCCGGCATCCCGGGTGCGGACGATGATCTGCAGCGCGGAGATCGAGTCGCCACCCAGTGCGAAGAAGTCGTCGTCGATGCCGAGCTCGGCCAGGCCGAGCACCTCGCTCCAGACCGCGGTCAGGGTCCGCTGCGTCGGGTTCTCCGGGGGTGAGTACGGCGATCGCAGGTCGGCGCGGGTCAGCATGGGTACGGGCAGGGCCGCCCGATCGACCTTGCCGCTGGTGGTCAACGGAATGTGCGCCAGCGGCAGGTACATCGCCGGCAGCATGTAGGCCGGGAGGTCGCGGGACAACCACGACTCCAGCTCGTCGCGACCGGGCAGGGGACGGTCACCCGTACCGACGACGTAGGCCACCAGGCGGGTGTGCTGGTTCTCGCTGTGCGTCACCACGACGGCATCGGCCACCGCAGGGTGACCGCGCAGTACGGCGGAGATCTCTCCCAGCTCGATCCGGTTTCCATTGATCTTCACCTGGTGATCGACGCGACCCAGATAGTCCAACTGCCCGCCCGGCAGCGCGCGGACCACGTCACCGGTGCAGTACATCCGGTGCCCGCCGCCCGCGAACGGGTCGGGCAGGAACCGGTCGGCGGTCAGGTCGGCCCGGCGGTGATACCCGCGGGTGACGGCGACGCCGCCGATGTACAGCTCACCCTCTGTACCGGCCGGCACCGGTTCGAAGTTGTCGTCCAGCACGTACCAGGTCACGTTGTCGATCGGGTCACCGATCGGAACGCTCGTCCCGTCACTGCCCGGCTGCCAGGTGTGCGCCGACACCTCGATCGAGGTCTCGGTCGGCCCGTACATGTTGTGCACCTGCGCCGACATCAGCTTGGCGGCCCGGTCGGCCAGATCGGGCGGCAGTGCCTCGCCGGTGCAGAAGACATCGCTGACGCAGTCGAGATTCGCCACGGCGGGCTCGGTGACGAACTGGGCGAGCATGGACGGTACGAAATGGACGATGTCCACTCTCTCGGCTGCGATGATCTGCGCCAGATAGGCCGGATCGCGGTGTCCGCCGGGCCGGGCAAGGACCAACCGGGCACCGCTCACCAGCGGCCAGAACAACTCCCAGGCGGACACGTCGAAGCTGATCGGTGTCTTCTGCAGGATCGTGGTGCCGGGGCCGATGGGTCGCACGCGCTGGTGCCACAACAGCCGGTTGACGACCCCGCGGTGGGGGACCAGCACCCCTTTCGGGCGGCCGGTCGATCCCGAGGTGTAGATGACGTAGACCAAGTTGTCCGGATCGGCGGGCGACGGGGGTGCCTCGCCCGGCGGAAGCGAGTCGATGTCGAGCACCGGTACGCCGGCGCCGTTACCGTTCATCAGACCGTCGTGGGTGAGGACCACCGGCGCCGCGGTGTCGGTCAGCATGAACGCCAGCCGGTCGACCGGATAGTCCGGGTCCAGCGGCACGTACGCGCAGCCGGCCCGGATGATGCCCAGCAGGCCGGCCATCATCGCCACACTCCGCTCGGCGCACAGACCGATCGGGGTCTCCGGCCCGAACCCCCGCCGGCGCAGGGCCGCGGCGACCGCCGAAGCCCGTGCGTCGAGGTCCGTGTACGACAACGTCACACCGTCCGCGGTGATGGCCGGTTCCTGCGGCGTGGCCGCGACCTGGGCTCGAAACAGACTGTCGACCGTGTCATGGGGGTTCGCTCGCATGGCCGCACCATCCCGAGGCCGGCTATCCACGGTCTATCGGCGCCCTATCCCCCCGGGACCGGAGCGGCATCCGGTGCCGACAGGGATCGAACAGGGCCTCGATAGGTCGACCGGGCAACGTCGCCGGCATGACCAAGCCAAGGGCCATCCTGCACTCGGCCGTCGTGGCGCAGAGTGACCGGACGCCGGATGCGATCGCCGTGATCGACGGGAACACCGCCCTCACCTACCGCGACCTCGTCTCGGGAGCGGATCGGATCGCCGGCGCCCTCGTCGCCGGGGGAACCCGTACGGACGACGTGGTGGCGATCGTGCCGGACCGGTCGGCGGCCATGGTGACGGCGCTGCTCGGGATCCTCCGCGCCGGCGCGGCCTACCTGCCGATCGAGCCCGGCACCCCACCGGCCAGGACCCGGCAACTGGTCGCCGACGCGCGGGCCCGGATCTGTCTGGCCGGGCCCGGCGAGATCGCCAGCACGGCCGAGGCGCTCCGGTCGGTCGCCGTCGTCCTGCCGTTCAGCGTCGCCGGGCCCACCCCGGGACCCGCACTGCCGGACGTCCACCCGGACGGCCTCTGCGCCGTCTACTACACGTCCGGCTCGACGGGGCACCCGAAGGGGGTGGCCTGCACGCACCGGGGCTGGACGAACCGGATGGACTGGATGCAGCGGCACCACCCGCTGAGTCCCGCCGAGACGGTTCTGCACAAGACGACGTTGACCTTCGACGACGCCGCGGTGGAGCTGTTCTGGCCACTGGCCGCCGGTGGCCGGACCGCGATGCTGGCGCCGGGCGCGCACCGTGACCCTCGCGCGATCATCGACGCGGCGATCAGGTACGAGGCGGTACACCTGAACTTCGTACCGTCGATGCTGGAGCTGGTCCTCGACGAGCTGACCGACGCCGATGTCCACCGGTTGCACCGACTCCGCAGCGTGCTGTCCAGCGGCGAGGCGCTGCCCGCCCGGCTGGCCGAGCGGTTCCTGGCCCGCTTCGGGGACACGGTGACCCTCGACAACACCTGGGGCGCCACCGAGGTCTCGATCGACTCGACCTGTCATACCTGCACGCCTGAGGACCGCTCCGGGCCGGTCGCCTCGGTCAGCATCGGCCGTCCGATCGACCGCAACGAGGTCCTGGTCCTCGACGACCGCATGCAGGCTGTCCCGGACGACGAAGCGGGCGACCTCTACATCGGCGGAATCGGCCTGGCCCGCGGTTACCTCCACGCGCCCGGGCGCACGGCGGCAGCCTTCCTGCCTCATCCGTGGCGGCCCGGCGAACGGGTGTACCGCACCGGCGACCGCGGCCGCCGTGACCGTGCCGGCCGGCTCCACTATCTCGACCGTCAGGACCGGCAAGTCAAGATCCGCGGGGTACGGATCGAGCTGGGCGAGATCGAGGCCGTGATGCGGGGATGCGACGGAGTGTCCGATGCCGCCGCGACCACCTGGCGCGGGCCGTCCGGCGACGCCCGTATCGCGTTGTTCCTGGTGGTCGACCAGCCTGGCCTGACGGCCGCCCGGCTGCGCGAGCATGCCGCCGCGACCCTTCCGGGATATGCCGTGCCGTCGGCCATCGAACTGCTCGACCACCTGCCCCGACTGCCCAGCGGCAAGCTCGACCGGCAGGCACTGCCGACGCCTGCGGCGGTCGAGCAGGACGAGCACGTGGCCCCCCGGACACCACCGGAAAAGGTGGTGGCCCGGATCTGGGAGGACATGCTGGGTGCCCCGCGGGTAGGCGCCACCGACAACTTCTTCGCTCTCGGCGGGCACTCCCTGCTGGCCATCCGGACCACCAGCCAGATGATCCGCACCTTCGGCACCGACATCCCGATGAACCTGCTCTTCGAGCATCCGACGGTGGAGGCGGTGGCCGCCCGTATCGAGGAGCTGGTCGAGCGCCAGGTCGCCGCCCTGAGTGACGAGGACGTGCTGCGCATGGCGCGCAGCTGACCGGAAGGACAACGAGATGAGCACCACGGAGCAGTTCCAGGTCGTGATCAACGACGAGGAGCAGTACTCCATCTGGCCGCTGCACCGGACCCCTCCGGACGGCTGGCAGCCCGACGGCACGACCGGCACCAAGGATGACTGCCTCAGCCACATCGACGAGGTGTGGTCGGACATGCGCCCGCTGTCGCTGCGCCGAAGCATGGACGGATAACCGACCCGGCGCGCGAAGGGGAATCCCGAATGACCGACACGACGAACATCCCATCGCCAGAAGCCACGGGCCCCAGCACCGTGGCCGCCGAGGGCTGGCTCCTGCGGCGACGACCCGGTGTGCCGGACGAGGATCGTGTCGTGGCGCTCGGACGCGATGCGGCACATTGCACCGAACTGCTCGACGGCGGGGATTCGTGGCTCGTCGCCCGTGGCCGGCCCGTCCCGCCTGCTTCGGTGGTGCTGATGTTCCCCGGCGTGGGCGACCAGCGTCCCGGTCTCAGCCGCGACCTTTATCACGCCGTACCCGCTTATCGGGCCGAGCTCGACCGGGTCAGCGAGATGCTCCGCCCCCTTCTCGATCAGGATCTGCGCGAGCTGCTGCTCACCGACGAGTCGGGCCCGACCGGGTGGTCCCTGCGGGAGCTCCTCCAGCGGGATGCCGGCGGTCCTCTCAGCCGGACCAGCCTCGCGCAACCGCTGGTCTTCGCCCTGGAGTACTGCCTCGCGCGGCTCCTGCTGCATTGGGGCGTCCGACCCGCCGCGCTGGTCGGATACAGCATCGGGGAGTACGTTGCGGCCTGCGTGGCCGGAGTGCTGGACATCCGGGACGCACTGACCCTGGTCACGCGCCGAGCGGCGTTGATCGAGGAGGTACCGGCCGGCGCCATGCTGGTCGTGATGCTGGATCCGGGCGACCTGGCCGAGCATCTCGGAGACGACCTGTGGCTCGCCGCAGTGAACGGCGCCGGGCTGTGTCAGGTGTCAGGGACGCCCTCGGCCGTCGCCCGGCTGGCGGAACGGCTGACCTCTGCGGGTGTCGCCACTCTTCCGGCGCCGGCCCGGCACGCCTTCCACTCCCCGCTGATGGATCCGGTCGCCCGGCCGCTGGAGCGTCTGCTGGAGAACATTCCCCTCACGCCGCCGAGCATCCCGGTGCTCTCCAACGTCACCGGTGACTGGCTGACCGACGAGGAAGCCTGCTCGCCCGGCTACTGGGCCCGGCACCTCTGCCAGCCGGTCCAGTTCGCCGGCAACCTGGCGCGCATGTGGGGGATGCCGCGCGTGCTGGCGGTCGAGGTCGGTGCCGGGCAGATGCTCACCTCGCTCGCCAACCAGCACCCCGCGCGTCCCCGCGGCCCGGGGACACCACCGGTCGTCGCCACCCTGACCAGCCGCGGCAACGACCATGGCGAGGTGGCCGCGATGGCCCGGGTGCTGGCACACGCCTGGGCGAACGGCGCCTGGGAACCCACCGCGGCCGGATCCGGGCCGGCGGACGCCGAGAGGGGAAAATCATGGACTTCGCGCTGAACGAGGACCAACGCCGGCTGCGCACCGAGATCATCGAATTCGCGCAGGCAAGCCTGGGCGAGCAGGCCGGTGCGAACGACCGCGAGGCACGGTTCGACCGTGCGGGGTGGGACGAGTGTGCCCGGTTCGGGGTGTTGGGCTGGCCCTTCCCGGCCGAGTACGGAGGCGCCGGACTGGATCCACTCAGCTGCGTCGTCGCCTTCGAGGCGCTCGCCTACGGATGCGCCGACAATGGTCTGGTCTTCGCGATCAACAACCACGTCTGGGCCTGCGCCGTGTACATCGCTGAGCACGGCACCCCGCAGCAGCGCAAGCAGTTCCTGCCGGGCCTGATCGACGGCTCGACGATCGGCGCACACGCGCTCACCGAGCCGGACGTGGGCTCTGACGCCCTGTCGGTGACCACCAGGGCCGTCGAGGAGAACGGTCAGTACCTCCTCACCGGAACCAAGTGTTTCATCAGCAACGCACCGGTGGCCGATCTGTTCGTGGTCTTCGCCGTTACCGAACCCGATGCGGCGCCGCAGGGGCGGCTGTCGGCCTTCATCGTCCCGGCGTCGACGCCGGGCGTCCGGGTCGTCCGCGAGATCGGTAAGGCCGGTCTGCGCGGGACCCCGATGGGCGAGGTCAGGTTCGAGGATTGCGTGATCCCGGAGGACTACCTGCTCGGCGCTGCCGGTGGCGGATACCGGCTCTTCACGTCGGCGATGGAGTACGAGCGCGGCTTCATGTTCGCCGCCCAGGTCGGCGCCCTCCAGCGGGTCATGGAGCGGTCCGTGGCGCATGCCAGTGCGCGCCGGCAGTTCGGCCGACCGATCGCCGCTTTCCAGGGCGTCTCACATCCCATCGCTGACATGCGAGTCCGTCTGGAGCTGGCCCGCCTGCTGCTGTACAAGGTCGGCTGGCTCAAGCGGGAGGGCCGGATGGCGATGCTGGAGGCGGCGATGCTCAAGCTGTACGCCAGCGAAGGTCTCGTCGATTCCGCTCTGGCAGCCCTGCAGATCCATGGCGCCCGAGGCTATGTCGAGGACCAGCCGATCGAACGTGAAGTACGCGACGCGCTGGCCGGCACGGTCTACGGCGGCACCTCGGAGATCCAGCGCAACATCATCGCTTCGCTGATCGGCCTGCCCGCATGAACAGCCGGCTCGCGACCTGTCATGCCCGAGGAGGCATCTCTTGACCACCCTCACCATCGCCATGGAACAGCCGCTGTCGTCTGTTTCCGCCGAGGAGTTCGGCCGCCGGATCTTCTTCGCCACCGCTGACATCCTCAACTTCCGCTTCGTCCGGAACGGCGATGAGGTCACCGCCGTCGACCTGACAGTGGCCGACCAGGGAGACGTCGACCAGGTCCGGCGCAAGGTCAACGCTGTACTGAACGACGATGTCCTGAGCCAGCTGACCCGTCCACCGAAGGTCATCTGGTCCTCCCCGGCCGAGCGTCCCGTCCCGGACGGGACCTTCGACCGGCTCATGGCCGACGGGGAGGCGTCGCCTTCCGGCCAGGGCCAGGTGGCGCTGGGCCCACAGATGCTGCACCTGATGGACGCCCTCGACGACACGATTCGCGACATCGTCGTGGACGAGTTCCGCGCGCGCGAACAGCGTTACCCGACGCTGATCCCGGCATCCGTGATGCACCGCTGCGGCTACCTGACGTCCTTCCCGCAGTACCTGATGTTCGTCAGCCGCCTGCACAGCGATCGAGACGTCTACCGCGACTTCGTGACGGACACCAGCACCGGCGGAGCGATGGTGCCCGATGTGCTCGACCGGTGCGCCGGCGTGGACTACTGCCTCCCTCCGACCATGTGCTATCACACCTTCCACCAGCACGCCGACGGAACGCTGCCGGAGGACGCCGGCGTGGTGACCGCCCGCGGCAAGTCGTTCCGCCACGAGGAGAAGTACCACAGCGGTCTGGAGCGGCTCTGGGACTTCACCATCCGGGAGATCGTCTTCCTGGGCGACCGCGACCATGTGACAGCCGGCCGGCAGCGCCTCCTCGACCGCATTCTGGGTCTCACCGAGGATCTCGGCCTCAGCGGCCGGTGCGAGGTGGCGAGCGATCCGTTCTTCGGCGATCTCGACGTGGCCGCCCGCGCCACCTCGCAGCGTCTGCTCGAGCTCAAGTACGAGCTGCGGCTCGACGTCGGCGGCAGCCGGGACATCGCGGTCGGGTCGTTCAACCTCCACGAGCGCACCTTCGGATCGGCCTTCGGCATCCACATGTCCGACGGGGAGGTCGCGCACTCCGCGTGTGCCGGATTCGGCCTGGAGCGGCTGGCCTATGCCGTCGTGTGTCAGCACGGACTCGACCCGGCCGGCTGGCCCGCCCGGGTCGCCGAGTTGCTCGCCGCGCCTGACGGCCGATAAGTCATGACAACTGACAGGGGATTACCCGTGCTAGAGAACATCGCCGTCATCGGGGCGGGAACCATGGGGATCGGCGTCTCGCACGCCTTCGCCGCCGGCGGCCACCACGTGACCCTGGTGGACATCGGCAAACCCGCTCTCGACCGAGCGGCCGAAGAGATAGCGCGTAACGTGCGGCTCTTCGGCATGTTCGGTGGTACGCCGGAGAGCACACCGGGCGCAACGCTGGCGGCGATCACGTTCAGCACCGAGCTCGCTGACGTGGCCGACGCCGACTTCGTGGTCGAGAACATCACCGAGAACTTTTCGCTCAAGCAGCGGGTGTACCGAGAGCTGGACGAGATGTGCAAGCCCGCCGCGGTCTTCGGGGTCAACACGTCCGCGATCCCGATCACCCGCATCGCCGGGCTGACCGAGCGGGCCGACCGGGTCGTCGGCACCCACTTCATGAATCCGGTGCCGCTCAAGCCGCTGGTCGAGGTCATCCGCGGTTTCCACACCTCGCCCGAGACCATCGTCTTCACCCGTGACCTGATCTCCCGGCTCGGCAAGGACACTGCGGTGGTCGAGGACTCGCCCGGCTTCGTCACGAATCGCGCCATGATGCTGATGGTCAACGAGGCCATCTGCCTGTTGCAGGAAGGCGTGGCACCGGCGGCCGAGATCGACCGGCTCTTCGTCCAGTGCTTCGGGCACCGCATGGGACCACTGGCCACCGCCGACCTCATCGGCCTGGACACCGTGCTCTATTCGCTCGACGTCCTCCTGGAGAACTTCAACGAACCCAAGTACCGCCCGAGCCTGCTGCTGCGGAAGCTCGTCGACGCCGGTCACCTGGGCCGCAAGACCGGGCAGGGCCTCTTCGACTACCGCACCACGGACCCCACAACCGTTCCGGAAAGGAACTGACATGCAGAACCACCTGGACGCGATCCGTGCGTTCGTCCGGCGGCAGGCCGACGGCATCGCCGACGACGAGGACATCTTCGCCAACGGTTACGTGAACTCCCTCTTCGCCGTGCAGGTCATCATGTTCGTGGAGCAGACGTTCGGCATCACGGTGGCCGGGGACGACCTCGACATCCGCAACTTCCGGTCCATCGCCGCGATCGACCAGTTCGTGGTCGACCACGCCGGTGATCGGCTGGTCGCCCCGCTGTAGCCCTCGTCCCGCACGACGAACTGGCCGGCTGCCCGTGAGCAGCCGGCCAGTTGGTCTGTGGCGGTGAGGTCACCCAGCCGGCGGGGAAACCGGGGTGGCGACTGCCAGTAACGACCGCATCACCGCCCTGGACGAGCGCATCCGGGCGGCCAGTTCGTGCAGCGCCAGCAGCAGGTGCGCGTCACCGGAGCGGTAACGCAGCACACTGATCCGGATGAGCGGGCCCATCACCGGATCCAGCGGGCGGTCACGCTCGAGGTTCAGCCGCGTGCGGGCGGCCTCGTCCTCGATGTCGATCTGATGGGTCTCCACATAGACCTCCGGCGCTACGGGGCACGGCTCGTAGCGCCAGCCACCCTGGTCACGACGGACCCGATCGGCCAGTTCGGGTACGTCGTCGATCAATCGCTGTTGGGCCGCCGCCAGACTGTCGACACTTATCCCGTCGGACGCATAGCGGACGACGACCCGGCGGAACCGCCGCGACGGCCCGTCCCGCAGATCCTGCAGGAATAGATCGACCTCCGGCGGCTCCAGATAGCGCATACGGTGGTCACTCCCCCTCGGCGATGCGGTCCGACGCGGTGGCCGGCGGTCGCTGCTGAAGCCGTCCCACCGACACCACGACCGTCACGACTGTTGTACGAACCATGGCTTTCGCCGGGCTTCCGCCTCGGTCGACCGTCGGCCTGCGATCGCGTCCTCATGACGGCACGAGCCGACAGCACGCCGATAGGCCCGGCAGTGAGTATCGGTGCTGCACCACCCACCGGCTGGGGTGAACCGGCTTGTCGAGAGGGCGGCGGATAGACATGTTCACTATGGCGGCAGCAGCACCAACGCCGTTGTCGGTCTGCGTACTCGGCGGCGCGAACAGCAGTCAGGACCGCAGCGCGCCCGCCGCCGCCGACCGATTCGGGCGCCGGTCGGGTGGACGCGGTCACCGCATCACCTGTGGCGGCAGGTCCGGGCTGACGGATCTCGTGGCGTGGTCCGCGCACCTGGCCGGCCCCGACACCACCTCCGCGCTGACCGCGGTCGAGGGAGTCCAGGCGGCTGGAGGTGCACGGTGCTGAAACTCAACCAGACGGCTTCCATGATCGACCGTCGGCGGTTCCTGTCCCACCTGGCGGAGCTGGCCCGATTCGGCGCGGACGAGCTGGGCGGAGTGTCTCGGACCGGCTTCAGCGAGGCGGATCACGCCGCCCGGCGATACCTCTGCGAGCGCTCGCGGATGCTCCGGTTGCGCGCCACCGTCGACGCGGCCGGGAACCTCTTCATCGGACGCCGGGAGGCGGACCGGGACCGGCCGGTCCTGCTGTTCGGATCGCATCTCGACAGCGTGGTGCACGGCGGCCGGCTCGACGGGGCATACGGCGTCGTGGCCGCCCTGGAGACCTTGGCACGGCTGGACGAACGAGACGGCTCCTTTGCGTACGAGCCGGTGGCGGTCGCCTTCGCCAACGAGGAGGGCGCCGAGTTCGGGTACCCCTTCTTCGGATCGAAGGCGATGGTCGGTCCCATCGAACATGCCGAGCGTCTGGTGGACAGCGCCGGGCTTCCCCTGCGCGACGCCTTGCGGGCTGCCGGGGGCGATATCGACGCCCTGTCCTCGGCCGTGTGGCCGGCCGGCCGGCTCGGCGGCTTCCTCGAGCTGCACATCGAACAGGGCCCGGTGCTGCAACGGGCCGGTGTCCCGCTCGGATTGGTCGAGGCGATCACCGGGCGCCACATCTTCGAGATCACGGTCACCGGCGAGCAGAATCATGCCGGAACCACCCCGATGGACGATCGGCACGACGCGCTCGTAGCCGGTGCCCGCCTGACGCTCGCCATCGAGGACATCGCCCGGGTGCGCCGGCTCTGCGCCGTCTCGACGGTGGGCCGTTTCGATGTCCGGCCGAACGTGACCAACGTGATCCCGGGCGCCGTCACCTTGACCGTGGAGATCCGGGACGGCTCACTCGATCGGCTGGCGAACGCCGAACGCGCCGTCCTGGCGGCGGTGGCCGCGCTGGGACCCGGCATCGACGCGCGGGTGGACGTCCGCATGCGCGCCGCTCCCGTCCGCACCGACCACCGGCTCAGCGCCGCGATCACCGACGCCGCGGCCGAGCACGGACTTCCCGTGCTGACGATGCACAGCGGCGCCGGTCACGACGCGCAGATCGTCGCTGCGGCGGGCCCGGTCGGAATGATCTTCGTACCCAGTCGGGACGGGATCAGCCACTCCCCCCGTGAGCACACCGAGCCGGAACATCTGCTGGCCGGGGCGGACGTACTCCTGACCACGGTGCGTCGCCTGTTGGAGGGGGCGGACCGGTGAGGTTCACCGGGCGTGTCGACGCTCCCCCGGCCGACGTCCTGCACGAAGAGATCCTGCGCCCGCAGTTCGAGAAGGAAGCCCGCACGCTCCTGCCCTGGTACGTGCTGATCGAAAAGGTCCTGTTGCTGGAGTACCGGCGAATGGGGTTGATCGACGACACCCAGTCGGCCGCGCTGGTCTCTCGGCTGAACGAGCTGACCCCGGAACAGATCACCGCCGATCCGGAGGGCAACATGTCCGACCTCGCGTTCGCCATCGAACGGTACGTCCAGGGCGGACCGGAACCTGTGCCGGCCGCATGGCACGTCGACCGCAGCCGCAACGATCTCCAGGCCTGCGCCCAACTGCTGTACGGCCGATCGCAGCTCGCCGCGCTCATTGAGAGTCTGGTCGGTCTGGCTCGGGCCGCCGCCGACCGCGCGGCGGCCGGCGTCGACCTGCCGATGCCCGGATACACACACCTGCAGGCCGCTCAGGTCGTCACGCCCGGCTTCTACCTTGCCGCCCTGGTCGAGGAGTCGCTGCGGACCATCCGGCAGATGCGTGCGACCTACGACGCGGTCGACGAGTGCCCGCTCGGCGCCGGTGCGATGGCCGGTCAACAGCTGGACTGGGACCTGCCCCGCATGGCGACGCTCCTGGGTTTCGATCGGCCGACCCGGCACGCCCTGATGGCGGTGGCCTCCCGTGGGTGGGCGCTGCGTGTAAGCGGGGATCTGTCCGCCTACGGGGTGGTCCTCAGCCGCTTCGCCACCGACCTGATGGCGTGGGCCAGCGGCGCCTACCGCCTGGTGGACCTTCCGGACTCGATGGTGGGCATCTCCTCGTCCATGCCGCAGAAGCGCAACTTCCCGGTGCTCGAACGGATCCGTGGCCGGAGCGCACACCTGACGGCGCTGCACCTCGATGTGGCCATGGTCCAGCGCGCGACTCCGTACGCCAACATGGTCGAGGTTTCCAAGGAGGCTGGTAGTCACCTGAATGCGCTGTTCGCCCAGGCTGGATCGGTGTTCCGGCTGACCAGCACCGTGCTCGCCGAGCTCCGCTTCCGGCCCGAGCAGATGCGGGATGCGTGCGCCGGTGACCACCTCGGCGGCTTCCGGCTGGCCAATCTGCTCACCCTGAGAGCGGGACTGCCATGGCGGCACGCGCAGGTGGTGGCCGGCCGGTACATCGCGGCGGCCGTCGACGCGGGCCGCTCCCCCGGCGAGCCCGACGGGCCGCTGTTGCGCCGGCTGGCCGCCGGCTACCCGGTGACGGAGCCGACGGACCTGCTGACCGAGGCGTTCGACGTGGACGCCGACCTGGCGTCACGGACGTCCGACGGATCAACCGGTGCGGACGCGGTACGTCGCCTCCTGGCCGTCCAGTGCGCCGAACTCGACGAGCACGCGGCATGGGGACGGCACCGCCGCTCCGCGACGACCTCTGCGGTGAACGCCGTGGAAGACCAACTGCGAGGACACCATGTTGTTTGACTCGGTGACGGCGGCGATCGGACATACCCCGCTGGTCCGGCTGCGGATTCCGGCAGCCCCCGGGGTGCGGGCGTACGCCAAGCTCGAGATGCAGAACCTGATGGCGATGAAGGACCGGGTGGCCAAGGAGGTCGTCCTGCGCGCACGCGAGGCCGGCACGCTGGTCGACGGCGCGCCGATCGTGGAGAGCTCGTCCGGCACCATGGCGCTGGGGCTGGCGCTGGTGGGCAACCATCTCGGTCATCCGGTCCACATCGTCACCGATCCCCGGATCGATCCGATCACCCTGACCAAGCTCGAGGCGCTGGGCTGCGCGGTGCACGTCGTCGAGGCGATGACCGGAGCGGGCTGGCAGAGTGCCCGGCTGGAACGCCTCGCTCACCTGATGGACGACCTGCCCGGTGCCTTCTGGCCGCAGCAGTACCACAACCCGCACAACCCGCTGGCGTACCGCGCCCTGGCGGACGAGCTCCTGAAGGACATCGATGGCCTCGATGTGCTCGTCGGCGCGGTGGGCAGCGGCGGTTCGCTGTGCGGGACCACGGCGGCGCTGCGCGCCGACCGGCCGGAGCTGACCTCCGTCGGCGTCGACGCCGTCGGCAGCATGCTGTTCGCCCAACCGGACCGTCCCGAGCGCCTGCAGAGCGGACTGGGCAACAGCCTGCAACCGGACAACATCGACTACGCCGTGCTCGACGAGGTGCACTGGCTGTCCGATGACGAGGCGTTCGCCGCGACCCGGGCGCTGGCCCGGGAGCAGCAGATCTTCGCCGGCAACACTTCTGGCTCGGTGTACCGGGTCCTCACCCACCTGGCCCGGCAGGCCGCCGAAGGGACGACGCTGGTGGGCATCTTCCCCGACCGCGGCGACCGGTACGTGGAGTCGGTCTATCGGCACCGGCCGGAGACGCAGCCTCGTAGCCACCCGGTGCAGGTTCCGTACGGCACCGTGGTGACCGCCTGGTCGTTCGCCGAACTCGGGCGGAACCACCGCCGTCAGCTCGGCTTCATCGAGGCGAACACCACGGGCACCGGCATGACGGCCATTCGGACGGCCGCCCGCCTCGACGTGGAGCCGGTGTTGTTCACCAGCTCGCCCCAGCGTTACCGCGGGCTGCCCGACGTCCGCGTCCGCACCGTGGTCTGCGACACCGACGACACTGCGGAGCTGGCCCGGACGATCAAGGCGAACCTCTCGTCGCCCGCCGGCATCGCGACCACCAGCGACTTCTACCTGCCGCAGGTCAGCGAGCTGACCGCCTCGTTCGACCTGCCGGGCAACCCGCCGGAGGCGATCGCCGTGTGCCGCGACAAGGCGGCGACACGGCGGATGCTGAGCGCGGCCGAGGTGCGCCAGCCCGGGTACGCCGTGGTCGCCGCCACCGACGAGATCCCGGCCGCGATCGCCGTGACCGGCCTGCCGTGCGTGGTGAAGCCGATCGACGACTCCGGCTCGAACAACGTCCGGCTCTGCCACGACCTCGCCGAGACGGCGGACCAGGTCGAGTGCATCCTGGCGGTCACCACGAACGTGCGCGGCCAGGCGACCGCCAGGCTGGCACTGATCGAGGAGTACGTGGCGGGGCCGGAGGTGTCGGTGGAGATGTTCAGCCACGACGCCACGGTCACCTGTCTCGGCGTCACGGCGAAGTCCACGCTCGCACCGCCGCACTTCGTCGAGGCACGGCACGTCTTCCCCGCGGCTCTTCCGCCGGCCCTGCACGCCGAGGTGCTGACCTTGGTCACCCGTGCCCTGTCCGCGGCGGGTATCCGGGAAGGCGCGACGCACACCGAGGTACGGCTCGGCTCGGCAGGCCCGTCCATCGTCGAGATCAACGCGCGCCCCGCCGGCGGCATGATCCCCGAGCTCGTGCGGCTGGCCACCGGGGTGGACATCGTCGAGCAACACCTGCGCGCGGCGTGCCGGCTCCCGGTCCAGCTCAGTCCGGCACGGGACCGCACCGCCGGGATCGCGTTCCTCACCGCCGGTCGCACCGGCCGGCTCACCGCCGTCGAGGGCACTACTGCGGCCCGCCGGACGCCGGGCGTGGTCGACGTGGCGGTGACGGCCGCACCCGGGACCGCCGTTCGTCCGCCGCGTAACGCCTATGACCGGCTCGGGCACGTCATTGCGGTGGGCAGCTCCGGCCACGAGGTCAGCAAGGCGCTGGACGCCGCACTCGGATATCTGCGAATCGAGGTCAACCATGATCGAACTGCGTAGTGACACCTTCACGCTGCCCTCTGCCGCGATGCGCTCGGCGATGGCCACCGCCCCGCTCGGTGACGACGTCTACGGCGAGGACCCCACCGTGCTGCGACTGGAGCGACTGGCCGCCGACCGCCTCGGCAAGGCGGCCGCCTGTTTGATGCCGAGCGGGACGATGGCCAATCTGGCTGCGCTGATGGCTCACGCCCCGCGCGGGGCCAAGGCGATCGTCGGGTCGGAATCCGATATCTATCTGTACGAGGCGGCCGGCGCGACGGTATGCGGTGGCATCTCCTACGAGCCGATCCGCAACCTTCCCGACGGCACTCTGCCACTGGCCTCGATCGCCGCGGCGTTCCCGGAGGACGACGAGGATCCACAGTTCGCCCCGGCGGCGGTCATCTGTCTGGAGAACACGCAGAATCGCTGCGGCGGGGTGGTGCTACCGGACGGGTACGCGGCCGAGGTCGCCGCGCTGGCCCGGACCCGCGGCGTCGCGGTGCACCTGGACGGTGCCCGGATCTTCAATGCCGCGGTGGCGCGCGGCGTACCGCCGGCCGAGCTGGCCCAGCACGCCGACACGGTGCAGTTCTGCCTGTCCAAGGGGCTCGCCGCACCCATCGGTTCAATGGTGGCCGGCGACGAGGCCACGCTGCTGCGGGTCCGCCGGATCCGCAAGATGCTCGGCGGCGGAATGCGACAGGCGGGCGTGATCGCCGCTGCCGGCATCCTGGCGATCGACGAGGCGGCCGAGCGCCTGAGCACGGACCACGCCCACGCGCGGCTGATGGCCGAGGGGCTGGCCGCGATCCCGGGTGTCACGCTGGACCCACCACAGACCAACAGCATTCTTTTCCGGGTCGCGGGACGGGACCCGGAAGAGGTCGTGCGGATGGCCGCCAGTGCCGGCGTCGCCGTCAACACCTTCGGGCACGGCCGGATCCGCGCGGTCATCCACTGCGGCGTCACCACCGGTGACGTGCACGAGGCGGTGAGCCGCCTCGCCAAGGTGATCACCCATTCCGAGCCGAGGCTGAACGGCGCCGGGAGCCCACGGTAGACAGTCGTGCGATCACACCGCCCCACCCGTCGAGGAGTGACGACCATGTACTCGATCCCGAACACCCCGGCCCGCTCGCACCACGCCACCGCCCCGGGCCGCACTGACACCAACTGGGGGTGACCGCAGATCTGCCCGGCCCCGCCGGACCGCTCAGGAGGCCTCGCCGACCTGGAACGCCAAGGAGGCCGAGGTGAGCCTGCGTACCAGTTCCTCGGCGAGGTCACGGGCATCTTGTGAATCGACCTTACCGAGTATGGTCAGCGCCTCCCGCCAGGCCGCCATCGCCGTCGCGGTGTCCGCGATGGTGTCGCCGAGCAGGCGCAAACCTCGGGCCTGCCACACCTGGTCGCCCAACTGACGGAAGCTCTGCAGCGCGGCGCCGGCCAGGCGCGCGGCCATGTCCCGCGAACCGATCGCGTACTCGGCCTCTGCCCAGGCGAGCTGGATGCGGGCACTCACCATCCGGTCGCCGCTCTCCGCGGCGACCTTGCCCGCCTGGCGCAGCGTGCCGACGGCACGATCCGCATCGCCGGCCGCGGTCTGCGCCAGGCCCTGGCCGTAGCGCGCGTAGGCCTCGCCGATCCGGTCGCCGTACTCGACGACGATCTCCAGGACATCGTGAAAGCAGTCGAGCGCGGTGCCGATGTCGTCACCCTTCAGGGCCACCTCGCCGAGGCGGTACCGCAACTGTGCCTCCATCCGGCGGCTCCGTCCCTCGGTGAGCCGGATCGCCTCGGTGAGATGCCCGAGCGCAGCACGCCGGTCGTGGGCGATGACGGCCAGCTGGGCCAACCCGGACAAGACGTGGGCCTCCCCGATCACGTCACCGGCGAACCTGAACCACTCACGCGCCTGCTCGTACTTGCGCCGGGCCTCCTCGTGGCGGCCTTGCGCCCGATCGATGAAGGCCAGGTTGCGCAGGACGAGCGCCCGGCCGTACAGCACCCGTTGGTCGACGAAGAGCTCGTCGGCGGCACGGGACAACCGGGCCGCGTCGTCCAGGCGGTACTCCGCGGCAGCCAGGGCGCCCATGGAGTAGAGGACCGCGGCCTCGCCGTACTTGTTGCCCGATCGCCGCACCGCGGCGAGCGCGCTGTCGTGCGTGGCCCGCCACTCGACGAATTCCGACCGCACCTCGAAAATGGTCACCAGCGTCACCGCGAGGTCCCAGCAGAGGTCGTCGGCGCCGAGGTCAGCGGCCTGACCGACCATCGCCACCAGGGCATCCTTCTCGACCGCGAACCATTCGAGCGGGTCGGCCAGTAGTTCTTCGCAGAGAGTCTCATCGACCTTCCAGCGAACCGCGTCACTGTGCAGGACGGTGTGGTCGCCTCCGTACTCGCTGCGGTGGGCCTTTTCCGCGACATACAGCCACGCGCCCAGAGCCCGGCGCAGCGCCTCGGCCCCATCCTCGGCTCGGTCCTCCGCGTCGTGGCGTTCTGCGGCGAAGATCCGGATCAGGCCGTGCATCCGGAACCGGGCTCGGCCGCCGACCGGGGTCTCGACCTCCAGCAGCTGCGCCGTCACCAGCTCGCTGAGCGCCTCCGCACCTGCGTCGTCGTCCGAGCCGAGCAGGGGTGCGCAGATCCATTCCGGGAAATCGCGTGCCTCCAGCACGCCGAGCAGCCGAAGCAGTCGGCGTGCCGGGTCGCTGAGCCACTCGTAGCTGGGAGCGATGTTGGCCCGGAGGCTCTGTTCGCCATGCGACAGTTCGTCGAGGCGCCGGCTCGTGTCGGCGAATCGCTCGGCCATCCGAGCCACTGTCCAGTGGGGCCGGATGAGGAGTCGCCCGCCTGCCGCGCGCAGCGCCAGCGGCAGGTGGCCGCACATACTGCTCAGTCGCAGCGCCTGGGTCGGCTCGGCATAGATCCGACCGGGCCCCGCGATCTGTGCCAGCAACTCGACCGAGTCGCTGGGTTCGAGCAAGGGACATTCCACGTGGTGAGCCGCCGGCAAGGCGGTGAGCCGGCGGCGGCTGGTCAGGATGACCACGCTGGGGGCGGAGTTGGGCACCAGCATGCGGACCTGCTCCTCGTCCGCGACCTCGTCGAGAACCATGAGCACGCGCCGCCCGGAGAGCAGGGCTCGCAATGTCTCGGCACGCTCCTCGATGCCGCCGGGGATCATCACGTGCGGTACGCCGAGGGCACGCAGGAACCGCTCCAGGACCTGGGCGGCGCCCAGCGGGGTGTTGTTGCCGTTGAGCCGGGCGTAGAGCTGCCCGTCGGGAAAGAAGTCCTTCGTCGCGTGTGCCACCCGGATCGCCAGGGCGGACTTGCCGACACCGCCGGTGCCGGAGACCGAGATGATCCGGGGCGCCGCGTTCCCGTCATCCGGTTCCGCGGTGACTATCTCCTGGAGCCGGTCGAGCAACGGCCGGTTGCCCGTGTAGTCACCGATGTCGGGCGGGAGCAGCCGGGCCGGGCGGTAGTCGGCCGGCGTGACGTCGGCAGGCTGGGTCGCGGCCCTCGGATCCAGCTCATAGTCGGTTTCACCGCCCAGGACCGCACGTTCGACCTCGCGCAGCTCGGCGCTCGGCTCGATGCCCAGCTCGTCGACGAGTGTCTGGCGACCGTCGCGGTAGCAGGCCAGGGCCTCCCCCTGGCGACCGCTGCGAAACAGCGCGAGCATCAATTGCGCCCGCAGGTGTTCGCGCAGCGGGTTGGACGCCACCAGGTCGGCGAGTTCGGCGATCATCTCCTGGTGGCCGCTCTGGCGCAGTCTCAGGTCCATGAACTCCTCGACCGCCCGCAACCGCATCTCTTCCAGGCGAGCGCCGGCAGCTGCCACCAGCCGGCTCTCCACCCCGGCCAGCGCGTCGCCCCGCCAGAGCTTCAACGCGCGTTCGTAGCGGCCGATCGCCTCATCGAGCCGCTGCTCCTCGGCGCTCTGTCGGCCCTCTGCCACGAGCCGCTCGAAGACGAGCAGGTCGACCTCGTCGGGCCCGGCGTGGATCAGGTAGCCCGGAGCGCAGGTCTCCAGCCGGTCCGGCAGGCCGACGTCGGCGAGCGCCCGCCGCAGCGCGGAGACGCAGATCTGGATCTGTCCTCGCGCGGTCTGCGGTGGGGCGTCGTCCCAGATGGCTGTGGACAGCCGGTCGACCGGGACGACCCGGCCCGCCTCGAGCAGCAGCATCACCAGGACGATGCGCTGCCGCGCCGCTCGGATGGTGGCTGTGCCTGTCGGGCCTTTCACCCCCAGCGTGCCGAGGATCTCGAAGTTCATCACAGCCGCAGTCCCCCGTGGTCTCGGCTCCGTCTGTTACACCTTGCGACGCGCGGCGAAATCGCCCTCGCACCCCTGGCGATGGGCAAGGGCATTGCCGTTGATCACTGTCCGAATCGTGAGCGTAACAGCTCGGAGCGGGGCCGTCGAGCGTTCAACAATCCGCTGTGTAGGACCAGCGATCACTCTCGGTCCGAATATGAGCCCTGACTACGCGGCGGCGTTATGTATTTTGAGCGGCCGGTATGCCGACCCGAAGATTCGCTTTCCAGAAACCGGGGAGGCTGAGTAGACCCATAGCGATCACCGACCTGACCGGACGACATCGGGCGGCGGACCGACCGGCGAACCGTCAACGGGCTCCCGGCCCAGAGCGGGACCCGGTGGGAAGATCGGTCGACTGCGGCATCGTCGGCATGGATCGGTCGACCCAGGCCCGGCCGGCCAGGGCGCGGCAGCCGTACCGTACCCGGGCGAGCTTGTCCGGGTAGTCGGGGTCGTCGTCGGCGAGCAACAGGCCGAGGATCGTTCCGCTGTGCGCGGCGACCACCCCGAGGGCGCCCGTCGCGGCCGAGAGGGCCACCAGGTCGCCGAGCATCGACTTGGGACGCAGCCGCTGGTTGAGCAGCGCGCTCCGGGTGGCCACGGCGCCGACCGTCGCGAGATCCCCCTTGCCGATCGCCACCGTGATCTCATCGAGCAGGCTGCGGTACTCCCGCCGCTCGGCGCGGCCGAACGGTTTGGGAATGCGGTTGAAGTCGACCGTGTCGACCTGGCCACCCTCGTCCACGCCCACGATCGTCGTTGCCGGCAAATGACCCAGCATCGCTTGCAGCCGGACCTGCCGGTGCAGGAAGGCCACCACACCGGGATACATCACCCCGTCGGTGGGCTCGATCGGGCGCAGCAGTGACTCGATGTCGGCCGGGGTGAGCGTCACCCCGATCGCCTCGCTCACCGCCCGCACGGTGGCCACCAGATCGGCCGAGGAACTCGCCTGGCCCTTGCCCTCGGTGAGATCGCCGTCGAGGGTGAGCCGACCACCGCCCCACACGCCGTACCGGCGCAGCATGGCCTCGGCCACTGCCCGTGATTTCGTCTTGCTCCGTGGTGCGACTTCGACCCTCGATGCGCCTGGGTGTAACTCGAAGTACGCCGAACATCCCCGCCTGATCGGCAGCGTTACCAGGAAATCCGTACCCGGTTCCGGCAACACGCCCTGAAGCAGCTCACCGAAGGTGCCATAGGCCCAGCCACGGCCGACCTGCACCGGCCGGCCATCGAACGCGGCGCGGGCCGATCCCGATGCGATGATCATTTTTCTCCCTTGGTCGGCGCGTTACCGGATCGTTGGTCACAGCGTCGGCGGCATGGGGAATTCCAGTTCCGCGAACAGATCGGCCAGGAATGGCCTCCCCCCGATGTTCGAGAGGACGACCAGACCCGCTCCGTCGTCGAGATCCGTCGCGGTCATGCACTGGAAGCTGTGCCGATCGCCGGGATGACCGAACCACCGGTGACCGTCGACGACCTTGCTGACGCAGCCCAGGCCGTACCGACCGCCCGGCACCTCCGGCGTGATCATGGCTTGCGCGGACGCCCGGTCGAGCACCCGCGACGGTTCGCCGGTGGCAGCTGCCCGGATCTCCACCGCTACCTTGGCCAGATCGGCGGCGGTCGTCCACAGGCCACTCGCGGCCTGCTGGGGGAAGACTCGCCAGCCGCCGGGCAGGTGCGTGCCGTCGTCCCGGTGGCCGTGCGCCACACGGCCCGGCCGCAGGTGCGGGAACGCCTGGTCGAAGCTGCTGTCACGCATGCCGAGCGGATCGAGCACCAACCGTCGCATCGTCTCGGCGAACGGCTCGCCGGTGACCGCCTGGAGGACGCTCTGCACCACGGTGAAGTTCGCTCCGGAATAGCCGAACGTCCCTGCCGCGCCCGTCATCTCGATCGGCGGTGTCGCGGCCGGCGGCCGACCCAGGATCATGTCGGCGAGGGTGGGCAGCGGGTCCGCCTGCTCATGGCCCGGGTGGCCGTACTGCACCAGCCCTGCCACGTGGCCCAGCAGGCCCCGCAGGGTGACCGGTCCCGACGCGCCGCGCAACCCGCCTGTCAGGTGGGTACGCACGTCCGCGTCCAGGTCCAGCACGCCGTCCATGGCCAGCCGCAGCACGCCCACCGTGGTGACGTGTTTGCTCACCGAACAGGCCTGGAAGATCGTTTCGGCATCGACCGCCGCACCCCCACGGGCGTCGGTCGTTCCCTCACCCCAGGCCCGGGCGACCTGCCCGTCGGCGATCACCGCGACACTCACCGCCGGCGCCTGACACCGCCGACGCGCGGCGGCCATCAGTGCCGAGCCCGGCTCGAGGCGCTGCCAGGACGCCGGAACCGGCCGGTCGGCCGGTGCCGCCAGCTTTCGAAGTCGCTGCAGGTGCTCCTGAAGACGCCGGCGGCCCACCCGCTCCTCGACGTTTCCGGCCGGGAAGGTCCAGTCGACGTGCAGCCGGCCGTCTCGCACCCACGACCTGACGTCCAGGAGGCAGCGGCGCTCACCGGCGGGGGCCCGGGCCGTCGAGTCGTCGTCCACGCCGTGGAACAGGCCCGCACCGTCGCCCTGGTCGAGCAGATGACCGAAGTGGGTCAGGCTGACCCACGACCTGGATGCCAGATCGGCCTGGCCCGCCAGGTGACGCAACAGTCCATGTCCGATCCCATGGTGCGGAATCGCCGCCAGGGTGTCGGCCAGGGCGTCCACCGCCGTGTCGACGCCACCCCGGCCGACCGGCCGGACGACCACCGGGTACCTGGCGGTGAACCAGCCGACGGTGCGGGAGAGATCCACATCATCGAACAGCGGCTCGCGGCCGTGGCCCTCGATGTCGACCGAGACCGGGAGGCCGCCGCCGGCCCATTCCACCAGCACGTCCCCGAGAGCGGCCAGCACCAGCGTCTGCATCGGCACCCCGTGCGCCGCCCTGCGGGTCAGCCGGCTCGTGTCCGCTTCATCGAGCACCGCCTCGACCGTGCGGGTCGCCGACTCACGATTGATGCCGCCTACATCAACTGCGGGCGGTGGCGCCACCGGCTCGCGAGCCACCGCCTGCCACAACTCGCGTTCCTCGTCCAGTTTCCCGCTGCTCGCGTACGCGGCGAGCCGCGTGGCCCACTGCCCGAACGAGGTCGGGACCGGCGTGAGCGCGGCGGGATCGTCGGTTCGGTACACGGTGGCGAGGTCGTCGAGCAGGATGCGCCAGGAATACGTGTCCACGGCCCAGTGGTGGACCACCACCACGACGCGGTCGTCGAATCCGTCGGCCCGGATCAGTGCCGCCCTGAGCAGGGGGCCGTCGGCCAGGTCGAGACCGGTGTGCAGCCGATCGGCGATGGCCCGGATCTCGTCCCGTCGCTCATCGGCTGTCCGGGTGCCGAGATCGACCACCCGTAGCGGATTGGTGTCCGACACCGGCGCGACCCGCTGGCGCCGGTCGGGCGCGGCGCGGTCGAGACGCAACCGCAGCGCGTCGTGCTGGGCGGTCAGCGCCCGCAGAGCCCGTCCCAGGCGGCCCGGATCGGCGGCGCCGTGCCAGTCCACCTGCACCGACTGGTTGTAGTGGTCGTGCGGCACACGTTGGTCGAGCAGACGATGCTGCGCCGGAGTGAGCGGTACCGCCGACCAGGGGTCCGGGTGCTCGGCACGCGGGGCCGCCACCTCCACCGCCGCGCCCGGCGCCACGGTGGCGGCCAGGTCTCGCAGCCTGGTGTCGCGCAGCACGTCCTGCACAGTGATCGACAGGCCGGCACGCCGCCCCAGGGTGACAACCTGGAAGGCGAGGACCGAATCGCCACCGAGGGCGAAATAGTCGTCCTCTGGCCCCACCCGGTCGAGGCGCAGCACGCCCTTCCAGATCTCCGCGAGCACCCGCTCGGCCTCCGTGACGGCGGCGGCGAGCCCCGTCCCGGCCGGCCCGGCGGCGCCCGACGACGCGGCCGGAGCCGGTTCCGGAACGACCGGCGCGGGTACGACTTCGCGCCACGCGGCGACCGGGTCGTCGGCGGGCGCAACGGTGACGGCCTCGAGCAGCATTCGGTAGTGCCCGAGGAGTTCCGCGACCGCGTCCCGGTCATAGACTGCGTGCTCGAACTTCAGTCCGAGCTCGAGGTGACCGGCGACGCTCACGGTGAGCACCAACGGGAACGCGGTCTCGCCCGGAGCGCCGTCGCTCTGGTCGACCCGCAGGCCGGCCCACTCGCCCTCCTCCTCGTCGGCGGCGCGCTCCAGGACGAACAGGTTGGTGAACAGCCGTTCTCCGCGGGGCACATCGACGCATCGGGCAATCTCCACCAGGGATGCGCCGGCATGCTCCTGTTGGGTCAGGCGGCCTCGGTGCACCTCGGTGAGCCAGTCGCCGATCGACATGTCCGGGGACACGCCGATCCGGGTGGGCAGGGTGTTCATCAGCATCCCGACCATGCGGTCGATGCCGGGCACGTCGGCGGACCGGCCGGCCAGCGTGGTGCCGAAGACGACGTCATCGGTGCCGCAATGCCGGCTCAGGAGCAACGCCCACGCCCCCTGCAACAGATTCGGCAGGCTGATCCGGTAACGAGCTGCGGTGTCGCGCAGAGCCTGGAACAGCGAATCGGCGAGAGTGCTCTCCTCGACGCCGATGCCGGTTCCCGGGCGTCGACCCGCTGCGACGGCGGGTAGCGGCGTGGGACCGCGCAGGCCGGCCAACGTTCGCCGCCAGTAACCCATGTCCCGGTTCGCCGGGTGGCGGTCGAGCCAGGACAGGTAGTCACGGAACGGTGCCGGCGGATCGGCCGGCAGGGCACCGCCGGTACGCATAGCGGCGTATGTCTCCAGCACCTCACGGCTCACGATCGACCGGCTCCAGCCGTCCAGCACCAGGTGGTGGACGTTCCACAGCAGGCGGTGGCGCGTCGAACCGGTTCGGATCAGAACCAGCCGCATCGGCGGTCCGGCGGTGAGGTCGATCCCGCGCTCCCGTTCGTCCGCGGCCAGCCGCTCCAGCCAGCCCACGCGCTCGCCGTCAGGAGTGGAACGGCAGTCCCAGCGTTCGACCACGATCGGCTGGGCGCGGACGACGACCTGCACCGGGTGCGGCAGGTCCTGCCAGATGAACCGGGTCCGCAGGGCCGCATGCCGGTCGATGACCCGCTGCCACGCCGTCACGAACGTTCCCACGTCGAGATCGCCGTCGAGGTCCCAGATGAACTGGCGGAAGTACTCGTCCCGCTGCGGGTCGGCGAGCCGGTGCAGCAGCATGCCGGTCTGCAGGTGGGTGAGCCGGTACACCTCGGCCGTGTCCAACTCCCTCAGCTGGGTACGCAGGACGGCGGCAGCCTCGTCGTCCAGCCCGGTGAGCGGGTCGGGCCCGGCCACCGGTGGCTCCGCAGCCGATCGCTCCGGAGCGGGCTCCGCCGCTGCCGGCTCCGCGAGGGTCACCACGGCCGCGAGACCGGCGACGGTCGGATGGCGGAACACGTCACGCGGGTTGACGGCGAGACCGTACTCCTGTGCCAGAGCGACCAACCGCACCGAGACGATGGAGTCGCCACCGAGCCCGAAGAAGTCGTCGTGCACGCCGACCCCGGTCACACCGAGCGCCTGTTCCCAGACACTGACCAGGCGTCGCTCGGTCTCGGTGCGGGCAGCGACGTACCCGGCTTCCTCATCCCGGGTGACCGGGCCCGGTGCCGGCAGCCGGCTGCGGTCGACCTTGCCGGCCGCCGTGAGCGGCAGCTCCGGCAGACAGACGAACTGTGCGGGACGCATGTAGGTGGGCAGGTCGCGGGCCAGCCATTCCTGCAGGTCAACGGCGCTCGGCAGCTGCCCATCGGGGCGGGGCACCAGGTACGCGACCAGCCGACGATCGCCTGACTCGTGGGCGAAGGCGGCGACCGCACCCTCGACGATGTCGGGATGAGCCAGCAGCCGGGCCTCGATCTCCCCCAGTTCGACCCGGTATCCGCGGATCTTCACCTGATCGTCGCAACGGCCCAGGAAGTCGAGGTTCCCGTCGGCGCGCCACCGGGCCAGATCCCCGGTCCGGTAGAACCGGGCGCCCGGCTCCGACGCGTACGGATCCGGCAGGAACCGCTCCGCCGTGACCGACGGCCTGCGATGGTAACCACGGGCGACACCGTCACCGCCGATGAACAACTCCCCCGTCACACCGATCGGTACCGGGGAGAGGTGACGGTCGAGCACGTACATCCGGATGTTGGCGATGGGCCGGCCGATCGGGAGCGGCAGCTCCGGATCGACTTCGTCCGGCAGGACATAGGTCGAGCAGCCGACCACCGTCTCGGTCGGGCCGTACTCGTTGATGATCCGTGCCCGTGGAGCCGCCTTACGCCAGCCCAGGGCGGTTTCCGTACGCACCTCGTCGGCGCCCACCACGAAGGTGCGCACCGAATGGACGCTGTCGGGCTGCACCATCCGACGCAGCACGTCGAGATGCCCCGGCGTGATCTTGAGCAGACTGAAGTCGGCCGGCTCGGTGAGCAGGTCGGCGAGATTTCCGAGGCCCTCGTCGGGCGGCAACAGTGTCACGCTCAGCCCGGCCGTCAGCGGCAGGAAGAAATTGGGAACGGAGAGGTCGAACGCGATGGAGCCGACCATCGGAGCGCCGTCCGCGCCGTCGATCCCATAGCCGGAACGCGCCCACCACAGATAGTTGATCAGACCTCGATGGTCGATCAGCACGCCCTTCGGCCGTCCGGTCGAGCCGGAGGTGTACATGATGTAGACCAGGTTGCGCGCCGTGACACCCGTCTGGGGCGACGTGGCCGGTCGCTCTGCGATCTGCGCGGCCTCGGCGTCGAGCAGCACCGCGGGCAGGTTCTCGCCGTCGGTGGCCAGCGCCGCGAGGTCGGCCCGGGTCACCACGAGCCGGGCACCGCTGTCCCGCAGGTAGTACTTCAGCCGGTCACTTGGATGGCCGGGGTCTAGGGGGAGATAGGCGCCGCCGGCCTTGAGCACGCCGAGCAGGGCCACGAACATCTCGACGGAATGGTCCAGGAGCACGCCGACGATCTGCTCGGGGCCGACGCCTCGGGCACGCAGGTGGTGCGCCAGCCTGTTCGCGGACTCGTCCAGGTCGGCGTAGGAGACCGAGGATCCGTCGACATCGACGATCGCCGTAGCGGCGGGATTCTCGCGAGCCGCCTGCTCGAACAACTCGTGCAGGCACGTCTCCGACGGGTACCACGCGTCGGTGTCGTTCCATGTCCGGAGCACACGTTCGCGCTCGACGTCGGGCAACGCGTCGAGCGTGTCGATCGAGCCGGACCGGTCATCGGCGATCGCGGCGAGGATGATCGCCAGGTGCGCGAGCAGCCGCCGGATGGTCTCCGCCTCGCCGCAGGTGCGTTGGTACGCCAGTTGCAGGCACAGCCCGTCCCCCGCCGTCACGTCCAGCACCAGCGGGTAGCCACTGTCCAGCGCGGTGCTACCGGGCACCGGGGACACTTCCGGCGGCAGCGCCGGTTCGCGCTCCTCGTGCTGGAACACCACGATGCTGTCGAACAGGCGCTCGTCCGCCCGCACCGCGCTCTGCCGCTTGGCGTCGACCAGCGAGCAGTGGACGTGCTCGTGCAACTCGGCCATCTGATCCTGGACTGCGCGGGCCACCGCGCCGGCGGTGATCCCCTCTTCGATCCGCATCCGGACCGGGAGGGTGTTCATCAGCAGGCCGACGACCTGTTCGATCCGAGGGAAGTCCCCGGACCGCCCGTTGACGGTGACCCCGACGACCACGTCGTCCCCGCCACCGAACCGACGCAGCAGCAGTCCCCAGGCCGCGGTCACCAGCGAGCCCAGCGACACCCGCCAGCGGCGCGACACCTCGGTCAACCGATCCAGCTGGCCCCGGTCCAGGTTCAGCAGTTCGAGCGCCGTACCCGCCCGGCCGCCTTCCTCCGTCGGCAACCGGTTGACCGGTAGCGCGGTCGGCGTGGTGAATCCGCCGAGCACCTTCTGCCAGTGCACGGCGTCCGCGTCGCGGTCGCGTCCGGCGAGCCACGCCCGATGTGCTGCCGCCGGCACCGGGTCGGGGAGGTCGACGGACGTGCCGTTGCGGAGGCCTCCGACGATCTGGAACAGTTCCCGGACCACTATCTCGGTGCTCCATCCGTCGAGCAGGATGTGGTGGGTCCGCCACACCAGCCGGTAGGACGAGTCACCGGTGCGCAGCGCGGTGAATCGGTTGATCGGACCGGTCAGCTCGATCGGTTCGGCCCGGTCCTCGGCGAGGAAGTCCTCGTACCGCCGCGGAGACGCGTCGGCGCGCCAGTCGAGGACGACCAGTTCCGGCTCTGCGCGACAGTGCACCTCCTGGACCGGATGTGGCCGCCCGCGCCAGGCGAACCGGCTGCGCAGCGCGGGGTGCCGGGCGCAGACCTCGCGCAGCGCCGAGGCCAGCGCCTCCTCGTCGAGCGGCTGGTCCACATCGAAGGCGTGGTACTGCGCGTACCGGTTCTCCGCCGGGAAGGCGATCGTCTCGAACAGCATCCCTTCTTGGAGGGCGGAGAGCCGGTGCACGGACTCCACGCCGTCCGGTAGCGGTTCGGCAGCGCGGGCCGGGGCGGCGCCGTGGCCGTCAGCGGCCGGGCCGTCCGTGGCGCGGAGCGCCGCCACCACCTCGGCCACCGTCTGGTGCCGTAGCAGCAGACGCGGGGTCACCGGCAGGCCGGCGGCGCGAGCCCGGTTGGCGATCCGCACCGCCAGGATCGAGTCGCCACCGATGTCGAAGAAGTTGTCCCGCACGCCACAGAAGTCGAGATCGAGCAGCTCGGCCCAGATCGCGGCCAGCACCCGCTCGGTCTCGTCGCGTGGCCTGGTCGGCTCCGCTCGCGATGCGGCTGCCGGTGACACGTCCGGCAGCGCCTTCCGGTTCACCTTGCCGCTCGAGGTCAGCGGCAGCGCGTCCAGGGGCACGTACGTGGCCGGGACCATGTACTCCGGCAGCGTGCCGCGCAGATGGGCCGTCAGATCGCTCGCCGACAGCACGTGCCCGGGCGTCGGCACCACATAGGCGACCAGCCGCAGAGCGCCGGCCGAGGTCTGCTGTGGCACCACTGCGGCCTGCGCGATGTCGGGGCGGGCCAGCAGGGTCGAAACGATCTCATCGAGCTCGATGCGGTGGCCGTGTACCTTGACCTGATCGTCGATCCGTCCGAGGAATTCGAGGGATCCGTCGGTACGCCACCGCGCGACGTCGCCCGTCCGGTACATCCGGCCGCCGTGGAACGGGTCGGGCACGAAGGAGCCAGCGGTCAGTACGGGCCGGCCGACGTATCCGCGGGCGAGGCCGACACCACCGATGAACAGCTCGCCGGGCACCCCGACGGGCATCGGGCGCAGGGCGTCGTTCAGGACGTACAGCCGCGTGTTGTCGATCGGCCTGCCGATCGGGACGGTCGCCTCGCCCGGCGCAGACACACAGGTGTACGCGGACACGTCGATCGACGCCTCGGTCGGGCCGTACAGGTTGTGCAACTCGGCCGTGAGCCGGGAGCGAGCCTGATCCGCCAGCCCGGCCGGAAGGGCTTCGCCGCTGCAGATGACGTGGCGCAGGCTGGGAAGGTCGTCGACCGTGGGATCGGCGAGGAACTCCGCGAGCATCGAGGGCACGAAGTGCACGACGGTCGCGGCGCTGCGGCGGATGAGGTCCGCCAGGTACGCCGGGTCCTGATGTCCACCAGGCTCGGCGACCACCAGACGCGCGCCGACGGTCAGCGGCCAGAAGAACTCCCACACCGACACGTCAAAGCTGAACGGCGTCTTCTGGACGACAGTGTCGCCGGTGCCGATCGGGTAGGCCTTCTGCATCCACTGCAGCCGGTTGACCACACCCCGGTGCGGTACACAGACGCCCTTGGGCCGCCCGGTCGAGCCGGAGGTGAAGATGATGTATGCGAGGTCGTCCGGTGACACTGCCGTCAGGCCGGAAGTGCCGTCGTCGGTGATCGCCGCCTGCCGGTCCACGTCCAGCACGACGACCTCGTCGCCGGTCCAACGACCGGCGGTCTCCTGGTCGACCAGGACGACGGACATCCCGGTGTCGGCGACGATCATCGCGTGTCGGCCGTCGGGATGATCGGGATCGAGCGGCACGTACGCGCCACCTGCCCACTCGACAGCAAGCAGCGCGGTCACCAGCCTGAACGAGCGCTGCAGGCAGACCCCGACCGGCACATCGGGTCCTACCCCGGCTCGCCGCAGCCCCGCGGCTACCCGGCTCACTCGGTGCGCCAGTTCCGCGTACGTGAGCGTCTCCTGGTCGTCGACGACGGCGCAGGCATCCGGGGTCCGGGCCGCCTGCTCGGCGAACAGGGACGCCAGGGTCGTCTCGCGCAGCGGCACCTCGGTGTCGTTCCAGGACCGGAGCTGCCGGTGCAGGTCGTCGGCCCCCAGCAGATCAAGGTCGCCGGTCCGGCGTGCGGGATCGGCGGCCATCTGCTCCAGGACGGCAACCAGACTGCGCAGCAGCCGCCGTGCGGTATCGGCCTCGAACAGATCCGTGGCGTACCGGAGCTCCAGGCGGATCGCGCCGTCGTCGTCGCGCGCCACCAGCGTGAGTTCGAACTTCTCGGTGGCCTCGTCGAGGTCGACCGGCTCGGTGGTGATACCCGGAAGGTCCCACCAGTCCTCGTGGTCGTCCAGGTATTGGAACAACACCTGGAACAGCGGGTTGCGATCCGGCGCGCGTCGCACGTTCAGCGCGCGGACCACCTCCTCGATGCTGACGTCGGCATGGTCCAGCGCCCCGGCCACGGTCCGGCGCAGGCGGATCATGAGGTCACGCAGCTCCGGCCCGTCAGCCAGATCGACCGGAACGGCGACGGTGTTGACGAAGAGCCCGACAGTCTCGTCGGTGCCGGCCGTGCCACGGCGCGACATGGGCGTCCCCACCGCGAAACGCGTTTGCCCGCTGTAGCCACCAAGGGTGGCCGCGAGCCCCGCCAGCACCGCGACGAAGGGCGTCACGCCGGCCTCGGCAGCGACCTGCCGTAGCCGGTTCGCCGTGTTCGGGGGCACGGTCATCACGACCCCGTCGCCGCGGTATGTCGGTTCGGGCGGGTGCGGCCGGTCGATGGGAAGTTCCAGGTACGGGTCGACATCCGAGAGGGCCCGGCGCCAATGGTCCAGGTGGGTCTGCCGGCCGTCGGCAGCGCCTTCGAGGGCCCGGCGCGCGTAGTCGGTGTAGCGACCCGGCGCCGCGACGTCCGCGACGCCGCGATAGAGCCGGCTGAGGTCGGTGGCCAGGATCTGGCAGGACCATTCGTCGGCGATCAGGTGGTGCAGGTGCAGCACCAGGAGGTGATCGCCGTCCGCCTCGACGAGAGCAGCGCGGAACAGCGGTCCCGCCTCGAGGTCGAAGCGCCGCGCCAGCTCGGCCCGGACCGAGGCCATCGGGTCGCCTCCGTGCTCGGTCCGGTCCACCACGGTGAAGGCGGCCGGCCCCGGGGCGCGGACGATTTGCATCGGTCCGTCCTCGGTCTCGACGACGACGGTACGTAACGCCTCGTGCCGGGCCACCAGACGATCCAGCGCGGTCCGCAATCTGCTGACCTCTACGGCCCCGTGCAGTCGCACGACCTCATGCACGCTGTAGAGCCCCTCGTGTGCGCCGAGCATCTCTCCGACGAGCCACAGAGAATGCTGCTCCGGCGACAGCGGGACGGGCTCCTCGGGCGACCGTGCGGCGTCCGGTGTCTGCACCGGGCTCGCGGTCGGCGCGGCTCCGCGCAGCAGCCGTTCCGTGACACTGCGCCGTGCCGCGGCCAGCAGATCCTCGCGCTCGTCAGGAGTGATGGTCATGGGCCGACTCTCGGCCGGTCGCCTATCGGCCCGCTGTCCCGCCGTTACCGGTTGGAGGCGCCGGTCCGGGATACGTGGACGATAGGGGGTGTCCACCGCGCTCAGGCCGTAGACTCTGGTCGATGCTCGCGACTCTGCTCCCGGCCGCCGTACGCACCGCTGAGGCGTTCTCCGACATACCCGGCGAGCCGGTGTTCCCTGGCGAGGAGGACCTGGTGGCGAACGTCGTCGACCTCCGGCGCCGGGAGTTCGTCACCGCCCGCCGCTGCGCGCGCGAAGCCCTGCGGCGGCTCGGTGTGGCTCCGGCACCGATCCGGATCGGTGCCGAACGGGCGCCGGTCTGGCCGACCGGGGTGGTCGGCAGCATCACGCACTGCACCGGCTACCGAGCGGCCGCCGTCGCGCGCTCGGCCGACCTGATGTCGGTTGGCATCGACGCCGAGCCGCACCAGACACTGCCGGCCGGAACCCAGGACTACATCGTCGCGCCCGGCGAGGCCGACATGCTGCGCGACCTGCGCAGTGCCCATCCTCGGACGCATTGGGACCGGCTGCTGTTCAGCGCGAAGGAAGCGGTGTACAAGGCGTGGTTTCCGCTGACCGGACGGTGGCTCGGACTGCCGGACGCCCGGCTGACCATCGACCCCACTGCGGGCCGGTTCAGCGCGCAACTGCTCGTCGACGGACCGCGGTCCCGGTTCTCCGGACGCTTCCTGGCGACCGACCGGTTGATCCTGACCGCGGTGGCGGTCGGGTCAGGCGATTGACAAGCCCACCCCGCCCGCTCGACGGACGCCCCGAACGGGCGGCCGGTCGACCTCTGAACGCTCCGGTACGCATTGATCGACAGTGGGCGCCGGCGGCGGACGTCCGTTGAACAGACACCCTGGGCCGACCCGGCGGCTGCCCGTGACACGGCCCTCGCGGCAGGTGACCTGGCGGCGGCCGAGGTGCCGCCGGGCGGCCACCCGAGCGGTCGGTCGCACCTCGGTCGGCGGTGTCGCTGTCGTGCAGCATGCGCGGACCGTCGAGGTACGAAGAGTGGGTCACGACCCGCCTATGGGACTCGGCAACCGATGAACTCGGCTCAGAGCCGCTCCGCGTCGACGGCGGCCAGTCCCGCGGTGTGGTTCGCGTGCCTCTCCACGCACCGCAGCGCGTCCTCCGTGGTGCCGGTCACCGAGCAGAGCGAGCCGAGGTCGGGATCGGTGAAGCCCCAGTCGGTCAGCTCCTGCGCCATTCCGAGGAACCGATCCCAGAACCCGTCGGTGTTGACCAGCACGATCGGCTTGGTCAACACTTTCAGCTGGTTGAGGCTTATCACCTCCAGCACCTCGTCGAGAGTCCCGAACCCGCCGGGCAGGGCGACGAACGCGTCGGCCTGGGTGAGGAACGCCACCTTGCGCTCGCCCAGCGTCGAGGTGACCACCGTCTGCTGCGGTGGTGCCGCGATGCCTCGCTCCTTCTCGACCAGGAACGTGGGAATGACCCCGGTCACGGGCGCACCGTGCCGCTGCGCGGACCACGCCACCTCGCCCATGAGCCCCGAACCACCACCGCCGTAGAGCAACCGGTGACCGCGTCGGCCGATCAGCAGACCCAGGTGCCGGGCCGCCTCGGTGTCGGCCGCCCGCCGGCCCGGCCGGGCGCCGCAGAAGACACAGATGGTCAGGGGACGCGCCGCAGCGCCTCGGGGATCAGGCTCGGTCGGCGCCGCCGACATGACTCGCAGGCTCATGACACTGCATTGGGGACGCCGCGTCTATCACCAAGATATCGACGGCGAGCAGGACGACAAGAGATCGCCGATAGGGCGGCGACAGGTCAGCGGTGGACGGTGATCCCACGATGAAGGAAACCCGACGTCCACGAGCCCCGTCCCTCTCGGGCGCGGTGGAGATCCACTTGGGGATCGCCTCGACTCCTACGCGTTGGCCCTGCCTCGTTGCCGTCGGCATCAGCACGAGACGGGATCCGGCGGCTCGCACCCGATCCGCGCCCCGGGTGGGGAGCTGATCGGGGACGGCCACCGGCTGGACGGCCACCACGATGCGGACATCGACAGGACGACCGACCGACACGTAGGAGGGACGTCATGGGTACCGTGCTCAGCTTCGACCAGTACGGCAAGGCCGAGAACCGCGTCGTGCGCATCTACCGGGACAACCCGCGACACGAGATCTGGGATCTGAACGTCTCCACGGCGTTACGCGGTGACTTCGCCGCGGCGCACGTCGAGGGAGACCAGCGGGATGTGCTACCGACCGACACCCAGAAGAACACCGCCTTCGTGTACGCCAAGAAGCACGGCGTCACGTCTCCCGAGGACTACGCGATCGCGGTCGGCCAACGGCTGATCGAGGCGTCCCCCAAGGCGTCCGGCGCCCAGGTCCGCGTCGAGCAGTACGCCTGGGACCGAATCGACGTCGACGGGGCCGGCCACGACCACGCGTTCCTCCGCCGCGGCGGAGCCGTCCGGACGACCGTGGTCACGCTCTCCGGGCGGAACGCCGAGCAGCTGGTCCGCGTGGTTTCCGGCCTACGTGACCTGGTCCTGCTCAAGTCGACCGGTTCGGAGTTCAAGGGTTTCCTCCGGGACGAATACACGACGTTGCAGGAGACCGACGACCGCATCCTCGCCACCTCGCTCGTCGCGAGGTGGCGGTACGCGGGTACCGAGGTCGACTGGAACTCGACGTACGGCGCCATCAGTGCGTCGCTGCTGGAGACCTTCGCCACCACCTACAGCCGGGCGCTACAGGAGACCCTCTATCTGATGGGAGCGCACGTGCTCAAGGCTCACGAAGAGGTGGCCGAGATCCGCTTCTCCGCACCCAACAAGCATCACTTCCCCGTTGACCTCGCCCGATTCGGCCTGGAGAACAGCGGCGAGGTGTTCACCGCCACCGACCGGCCGTACGGGCTCATCGAGGCCGCCGTGACCCGCGACGACGCGCCCGAGCCGGGCGACGCCTGGCTCGCCGTGCCGTCCTTCCTGTGAACTGACGAGCGACATGGCCGACTCCGGGCGTCACCGCCTCGCCATCTGTTGTCCGCTGATCGCCGGACGGCCCGACGAGGCGCGATCATGATGCTGGATCTCGTCCTTCGCAGTCGACGCGTGGTCATCGAGGGCACCGAGACCGCGGGTGTGATCGGTGTGCGTGACGGGCGCATCGCCGTCGTGGCACCACTCGACGCGAAGCTGGAAGCCCAGGAGTCGATCACTCTCGCTGATGACGAGGTGCTTCTGCCCGGCCTGGTCGACACCCATGTGCACGTCAACGAGCCCGGTCGTACCGAGTGGGAAGGCTATGCCAGCGCGACCCGGGCAGCCGCAGCCGGCGGAGTGACCACCATCGTGGACATGCCGCTCAACAGCATTCCACCGACGACCACGCCCACCGCGCTGGCCACCAAGCAGGGCTGCGCCCGCGGCCAGACCTACGTCGACGTGGGCTTCTGGGGCGGGGCAGTGCCGGGCAACATCACCGATCTGGCGGCCCTGCACGACGGCGGAGTCTTCGGCTTCAAGTGCTTCCTGCTCGACTCCGGGGTGCCGGAGTTTCCACCGCTGGACGCTGCGGAGTTCGTCGCGACGATGGCAGAGACGGCTCGCCTCGGTGCGATGCTGATCGTGCACGCCGAGGACGCCGAGGTGGTCGCACTGGCGCCACGCCCCACCGGGCCGGAGTACGCGGCCTTCCTGCGTTCCCGCCCGCACCAGGCCGAGGATCGCGCGATCGACCAGGTGATCAACGCCGCGCGCGCGACCGGTGGCCGGGCCCACGTCCTGCACCTGTCCAGCGCCCACGCGCTGTCAGGGCTCACCGCAGCCAGGGCTGCCGGTGTCGATGTCTCGGTGGAGACCTGCCCGCACTACCTGACGTTGTCCGATACCGATATCCCGGATGGAGCGACCCAGTTCAAGTGCTGCCCGCCGATCCGCGACGGCGGCAACCAGGACCGGTTGTGGCAGGCGCTCGCCGCCGGAGATATCGACATGGTCGTCTCGGACCACTCACCCTGTACGCCCGAGCTCAAGCTGCTCGAACACGGCGACTTCGGCAAAGCGTGGGGTGGCATCGCGGGCCTGCAGCTGGGACTGCCGGTGGTATGGACGGCGGCCCGCTCGCGCGGGCACTCGCTGGCCGACGTGACGCGTTGGATGGCGCAGCGCCCAGCCGAGCGCGTCGGGCTGCCGTACAAGGGTCGCATCGCCGCCGGCGCCGACGCGGATCTGTGTGTTTTCGCCCCGGACGCCGATTTCGTGGTCGATCCGGCGAGCCTACTGCACCGTCACCAGCTGACGGCGTACTCGGGTCGACGGCTGGCCGGCATCGTCCGGCAGACCTGGCTTCGCGGGCGGCGCGTACGTACGGAGGGACAGCCGCTCGGGAAGCTGTTGATGAGGGGAAGAAGATGACCGGGACGCACCATGCATTCCGACCGGACCTACCCGGTCGGCAGGAGCCGACCGCGGGCCGAGCGGTGTCGACCGACACGCCCCCGCTGCCTGACGACACCACGCGGAGCGGCGGCGACATCACGGTCAACGGCCGGATCACTCCACTCGGGGATGTCACGCCACACACCACGGCGCTGGAATGGCTGCGTGGACGAGGCCTCACCGGCTGCAAGGAGGGTTGCGGAGAGGGTGAGTGCGGCGCTTGCGCGGTGCTCGTCGCCCGACCCGGCGTTGATTCGCCCACCGAATGGGTGGCGGTCAACGCATGCCTGTTGCCGGTCGCCGCCCTGGATGCCCAGGAGATCCGCACTGCCGAGGGGCTGGGCAGCCCCGACCGCCTGCACCCGGTCCAGCACGAGATGGCCGTCCGCGGTGGATCGCAGTGTGGCTACTGCACACCCGGCTTCGTCTGCAGCATGGCTGCCGAGTACTACCGGGCCGGAAGACGGGCGTCCCCGGACGGCGACGTGACCGGACACGACAAGGGGCCCAACGGCTTCGACCTGGACGCCCTCAGCGGCAACCTGTGCCGCTGCACCGGATACCGGCCGATTCGCGACGCCGCGTTCGCACTCGGTCCACCGGTGCCCGACGACCAGCTTGTGCAACGCCAGCAGGCGCCCACGGCGCCGCCCCGGCCCGTTCGGCTGCGGCACGGGGGCCGGGAGTTCGTCCGGCCGGCCTCGCTGCCCGACGCCCTGCGACGGCTTCGCGAGCAGCCCACTGCCACCGTGGTGGCCGGCTCCACCGATTGGGGTGTGCAGGTGAACCTGCAGGGCGCCCGGGCCGAGTCGGTCCTCGCGATCGACCGCCTCGCGGAGCTGCGGAAGCTGATGATCACGCCGGAGAGCATCGAGGTCGGTGCCGGACTGACCCTCAGCGAGATCGAGCGCCGCCTCGCGGGCCGGGTGCCGCTGCTCGCCCACATGTTCCCCCTCTTCGCCTCCAGGCTCATCCGCAACAGAGCCACCATTGGCGGCAACCTGGGCACCGGATCCCCGGTGGGCGACACCGCGCCGGTGTTGCTCGCGCTTGCCGCCGAGGTCATCCTGGTCAGCGTCGACGGCGAACGCAGGGTGCCGCTGGCGGACTACTTCACCGGGTATCGGCGCAGCGTTCGTCGCTCCGACGAGCTGATCCGGGCAGTGCGGATCCCACGCCCGCTCGCCGGCCTCGTCGCCTTCCACAAGATTGCGAAGCGGCGGTTCGACGACGTCACCAGCGTCGCCGTCGGCTTCGCCCTCGACGTCGTCGGTGGAACGGTCACCCGCGCACGCATCGGCCTGGGTGGGGTGGCGGCCACACCGATCCGGGCCCGGGCGACCGAGGCGGCGCTGGAGGGCAACCCCTGGTCCGCAGCCACCGTCGCTGCCGCCGCTCGGTCTTTGCGCCGCGAGGGCACACCGCAGGACGACCACCGGTCCAGCGCCGAGTATCGAGCCGCGATGCTCGGCCAGAGCCTACTCAAGCTCTACGCCGAGAACCCGGCCCCGTACGAGATCGCCGCAGTCCCCGGCGGACGGATCGCCGCGGCCACCGAGCACCAGGCCGAGAGGAGGCCACGGAATGAGCGCGCTGTCTGAGAGGCCGGAGAGTCCCGCGGTGGGTGCAGCGGTCCCGCACGAGAGTGCGCGGCTGCACGTCACCGGTGCGGCACAGTTCACCGACGACCTGATCCCTCGTACCAAGGATGTGCTGCACGCCCACCCGGTACAGGTGCCCCAGGCGCACGCCCGGGTCACCGCGCTGCGAGTCGCCCCGGCGCTCCGCGTGCCAGGTGTCGTCCGGGTGCTCACGGCCGCCGATGTGCCCGGAGTGAACGACGCCGGGATCAAGCAGGACGAGCCATTGTTCCCCGAGGAAGTCATGTTCTTCGGCCACGCCGTCTGTTGGGTGCTCGCCGAGACGTACGAGGCGGCACGTGTGGGCGCGGCCGCCGTGGAGGTCGAGACGGAGCCGTTGCCCTCCTACGTGACCGTGCGGGAGGCGATCGCCGCCGACAGTTTCCAGGGCGCCATGCCGCAACTGGTGCGGGGCGACGTCGAGACCGGTCTGGCCGACGCCGTGCACGTCTTCGGTGGGGAACTCGAAATCGCCGGGCAGGAGCACTTCTACCTGGAGACGCACAGCTCGCTGGCCCACGTCGACGAAGCCGGGCAGGTCTTCGTGCAGAGCAGTACCCAGCACCCCTCGGAGACCCAGGAGATAGTCGCCCACGTGCTGGGCCGGGCCAGCAACGAGGTGACCGTCCAGTGCCTGCGCATGGGCGGCGGCTTCGGCGGCAAGGAGATGCAGCCACACGGCCTCGCTGCCATCGCCGCGCTGGGCGCGACGTGCACCGGCCGCCCGGTACGGGTGCGCCTGACCCGCGCCCAGGACCTGACCATGTCGGGCAAGAGGCACGGGTTTCTCGTCGAGTGGCGGGTCGGGTTCGATGCGGCGGGCCGGCTGCTCGCGCTCGAAGCGACCCTGACCTCGGACGGCGGCTGGAGCCTCGACCTGTCCGAGCCGGTGCTGGCCCGCGCGCTGTGCCACGTTGACAACGCGTACTGGTTGCCACATGTACGACTCAACGGCCGCATCGTGCGCACCCACAAGACATCCAGCACTGCCTTCCGGGGCTTCGGGGGCCCGCAGGGGATGCTGGTCATCGAGGACATCCTCGGCCGCTGCGCCCCACTGCTCGGCATCGACCCGATGGAACTGCGCCGACGCAACTTCTACCGCCGCGGGCAGACCACGCCGTACGGCCAGTTGGTCCGGCACCCGGAACGGCTGGACAGGCTCTGGCGTCAGGTCGTCGACACCGGTGACATTGCCGCCCGGCAGCGGGAGGTCGCGGCCTTCAACGCCGCACATCCGCATGCCAAACGTGGCCTGGCCGTCACGCCGGTCAAGTTCGGCATCTCGTTCAACCTCACCGCGTTCAACCAGGCCGGCGCACTCGTGCACGTGTACCGGGACGGGTCGGTGCTGATCAACCATGGCGGCACCGAGATGGGTCAGGGCCTGCACACCAAGATGCTGCAGGTAGCAGCAACCGAGCTGGGCATTCCACTGGGCCGGGTGCGGCTGGCGCCCACACGTACCGACAAGGTGCCCAACACCTCGGCGACCGCAGCGAGCTGCGGTGCCGACCTCAACGGTGGCGCGGTCAGGCAGGCCTGCGAACAGCTTCGCGAGCGGCTGACCCGGGTGGCCGCCACCATGCTGGGGCTGAACGCCGCCGACATCAGCATCGTCGACGGTGTGGCGCGGGGTACCGGGGCCCCTACCGGCGTCGAGTGGAACGATCTGGTGCGGACCGCGTACTTCCAGCGGGTGCAACTGTTCGCGGCGGGTTTCTACCGCACCGAGGGGCTGTACTGGGACTCAGCGGCGATGCAGGGCTCGCCGTTCAAGTACTTCGCGTACGGGGTGGCCGCCGCCGAGGTCGAAGTCGACGGGTTCACGGGCACGTACCGAACGCGACGGGTGGACATCGTGCACGACGTCGGGGACAGCCTGTCACCGCTCATCGACATCGGACAGATCGAGGGCGGGTTCGTACAGGGCGCGGGCTGGCTGACCCTGGAGGACCTCCGTTGGAACACCGGCACGGGAGCCGCGCGCGGCCAGCTGGCCACGCGAGGGGCCAGCTCGTACAAGCTGCCCAGCTTCTCGGAGATGCCGGAGGTCTTCAATGTGACGATGTTGGCCGACGCGGCCGAGGAGGGGGCGGTCTACGGCGCCAAGGCGGTGGGCGAGCCGCCGCTGATGCTCGCCTTCTCCGTGCGCGAGGCCCTGCGCCAGGCGGCGGCCGCGTTCGGGCCCGCCGGCATCAGCATCGACCTCGCCTCGCCGGCCACCCCCGAGGCGGTCTTCTGGGCGATCGAGCGGGCCCGGGCGTGCGGCGGGCACGGCCCCACGGCGGACGCGGACCTCGCTCCGGGTGGGGCGGCGAACGCCGGGCACCCGACGCCGGAGCGGGCCCCGCGGACGGTGAGTCATGTCTGAGGGAACCTGGCTGGCAGCGGTGGCGCACCTGCGCAGCGTCCGTGAGCCCGGTGTACTCGTCACGCTCGTGACGGTCCGCGGCCATGCCCCTCGCGCGGCCGGCGCGAAGCTCGTGGTGAGCGAAACGCAGACGTGGGGCTCGATCGGCGGCGGCAAGCTGGAAGCGGTCGCGATCGACCGGGCCCGTACGCTGCTGGCCGCAGGCGGCCCGACGCCCGAGCTGTTCACGCTCGCGCTGTCCGACAAAGCGCCCTACGAGCACGGGGTGCAGTGCTGCGGAGGGACCGTCACGGTGTTGCTCGAATCGCTACCCGTGGCGCCGGTGGTGGCTGTCTTCGGCGTAGGGCACGTGGGCCTGGAGCTGGCTCGTGTCCTGGCTCGGCATGATATCGACCTACATCTCATCGACACCCGCCCGGAGCAGCTCACCGAGGACCGGTTGGCGGTCTTCTCCGATGCGGTGGCCCGGGTGCACGTCCACCGGGTGGCAGTGCTGCCGGAGACCGTGCTCGGCGAGCTGCCCACAGGCACCTACGCGTTGATCATGACGCACGACCATGCGGAGGACCTCTCCCTCTGCGACGCGATGCTGCGCGGCGGTGAATTCGGCACCATCGGCCTCATCGGTTCGGCGGGCAAGTGGGCCCGGTTCCGCACCGAACTCGCCGCACAGGGCCACGACGCCACGGCCATCGCCCGCATCACCACGCCCATCGGGCTCGCCGACATCCACGGCAAGGAGCCCGCGACGATCGCCGTCAGCGTCGCCGCCGATCTCCTGGGCAGGATGGAACATCACCAGGCGATGGCCGACGACCGCGCTCCCTCGGCGGCCCGGCCATGACCCTCTACCGCGCTCAGGTCGTCGACACTCCCGACGACCCGTTCCGCGGCGGCGCGCTCCGCTGTGACGGCGATGCGGGGCTGCTCGTCGAGGACGGGCGGATCGTCGAGCGGGATGCCTTTGCCACGCTGCGCTCCCGACACCCGGAGGCACAGCTGGTCGAGCTCTCCGATGGAGTCCTGCTACCCGGCCTGGTGGACGCCCATGTGCACTTCCCGCAGGTCCGCGTCATCGGTGCGCTCGGGATGCCGTTGCTGGAATGGTTGGAACGCTGCGCGCTGCCCGAGGAGGCACGGATCGCCGAGATCGACTACGCGCGCGTGCTAGCCGGCGAGTTCGTCTCGGCCCTCACCTCGGCAGGCACGACCACCGCTCTGGTTTTCGGCTCGCACTTCGCGCCGGCGGTGGACGCACTGTTCCAGGCGGCCGCGGGGCACGGCCTACGGATCACCAGCGGCCTGGTCGTCGGTGACCGGATGCTGCGGCCGGAGCTGCACACGTCCGCAGAGCGCAGTTACGACGAAGGCCGCGAGCTGGCACGGCGCTGGCACGGCGTCGGACGCAGTCGGTACGCGGTGACCCCCCGGTTCGCGTTGTCGTGCAGCGACGAACTGCTCGCGTCATGCGGGGAGTTGCACCGGGATGTGGTGGGCAGCTGGTTCACGTCGCACCTGAACGAGAACCTCGACGAGGTCGCCACGGTCCGGCGACTGTCCGGCACCACCAACTACCTGGACTGCTACGACCGGCACGGACTGGTCGGCCGACAGAGCGTCTTCGCACACAACGTGCATTCGACTGACACCGAGCTGACCCGGCTGGCCGAGGCCCAGGCCAGCGTGGCGCACTGCCCGACGAGCAACGCGGCGCTGGGCAGCGGCATGTTCCCGCTCAACCGCCACCTCGCCCACGGCGTCCTTGTGGCACTCGGCTGCGACGTGGGTGCGGGCACCGGCTTCTCGCTTCTCAAAGAAGGGCTGCAGACGTACCTCCTGCAACGTTTGCGCGGCGCGGACGGCGTGCCACTCACTGCTGCCCATCTGTTGCACATGGCCACGGCGGCGGGGGCACAGGCCCTGGGCCTGCGGGACCAAATCGGCGACCTGAGCGCCGGCAGGCGGTTCGACGCGATCTGGATACGACCCCGTCCGGGCACGGTCCTGGAGATTGGCATACGCCACTCGAACGGACCAGAGGATGCACTTGCGAAGGTATTTGCGCTGGCCACGGCGGACGACCTGGGGCAGGTGTGGATAGACGGAGCACCGGTCAGGGCCAAAGCCATCGACGCTCGCACCCTACGCCCTCGCCCCGTCGGCAACCTGACCATTTTTGCGGCGAACAAGGCAGCCCAGCGCACCGACAGCGACGAGCGGACGCGTCATCGCAGTCGAGCCGGCACCGACGGTGGCGTGAGCCGATGACGACCTGGAGTCTGGATCGGTTAAACACCGCGCCCGAAGACGAGCGCCTCCGGTCGGCCCTACGCCGGTGCTGCTCGGCAGAGGCATGGGTGACCGAGGTCATCGTCGGGCGGCCCTACGCCAATGAGGACGAGCTCTGTGCGGCCTCCGACGCCGGCACCGCCATGCTCGACGAGGCCGGCTTTGCCGAGGCGTTGGCCGGTCACCCACAGATCGGCAAGCCAACGAGCGGCAGCGGTGGACAGTGGTCGCGGCGAGAGCAGGCAGGAGTCGGCACCGCGGACGAGGAGCTGCTGACGAGTCTCGGCCAGGCCAACGCGGCCTACGAAGAGCGCTTCGGGCACCTGTACCTGGTTTACGCGAACGGACGATCAGCGGCGGAGCTGCTCGCCATCTGCCGCTCCCGGTTAGCGAACGACCCGGCGACCGAGCGCCGGGTAGCGCTCACAGACCTGGCCGCGATCAACCGCCTCCGGCTGGGCAAACTCCTGCGATCGGAGGGCTGATGAGTCTCTCGACTCACGTATTGGACATCACCACCGGCCTCCCCGCGCCGGAACTCGCGGTCGTCGTCGAGCGCTGTCATGGCGACGCGTGGCAGCACCTCGCCCGGGCTTGTACCGACGCCGACGGGCGCGTCCGCGAGCTGTACGCACCCCAAGCGGGCGTACACCGACTCCGGTTCGACACTGGGCGGTACTTCGTCGATCGCGGCGTCCATACCTTCTACCCCGAGATCGTGGTCACCTTCCAGGTCGTCAACAAAGGGGCGCACCATCACGTACCACTGCTGCTCGGGCCGTTCGGCTACTCGACCTACCGGGGGAGCTGATGGGCGCGGATGGTCGTCATGAACGACACCTACAACTCAGGAGGTTCCGTGGGCTTCACGACTACTCCGGTGCGATCGTTCTGGCTGACATGGCCAGCAGGAATAATTGCTGCGATCAGCTGGGCCCTCGGCCACTTCACACGAGTTGCGACCTTTGATCTCGCGTTCGTCGCGGGTCTGTCGTGGATGCTCGGCGTGCTCCTAAGCGACGGCGCAAGTCGCTACCTCGTCGCGGGCGACGAGCGTCCTCGCGGCGACACCGACCCTCAGCCGGAGACCGAGCAGTCACCCTGAGCGATCTGGCAGCGCCTGCGGCGGCCGCCCAACAAGTGCCTGTGGGTGGCACCAAGTAGCACGTTGCTCGGCGTGACGCAGCGGACGGCACCCGCACGACCTCGTGAAGCTGTACGCCCGCGAACAGCGGGTCTTGCCGCCTCGATGAGGTAGCTGTGCTCCTCGAGGGCTTCGGGTCGTGGCGCGTAGGCGAGATGGGCGAGACCAGCGATGGTGGCCATGTCGGCAGAGGCAACCCAGGCGCCGGCGTTGTGGTCCTGGTTGGCGGCCGCAAATAGTGCGATCGGGATCCAGTGGCAGTGATCGGGATCTTGGCTGGTCTTGGCGAGCGCGGCGAGAAACCCAGGCAGAACGGCAACGCGCCGAGCAACGCCACCAAGCGCCAGCCGAAGAAGAACCCCGCATACCCGCTCGCCTCAACGAGGATCAGATCATCGCCATTGTCGAGGAGCTCGGAGACCTCGTGGACGCCCTGCGGGACGCCGAGCCGGAACACAAGCTGGAGGTCTACCGCAGCCTCGGGTTGCACCTGACCTACGACCCGGAATCACAAACGGTGCGGGCAAATGTCGATCTTGCCACGCACCGTTGGGATTCGGTTCGTGTCCGAGGGGGGACTTGAACCCCCACGCCCTATACGGGCACTAGCACCTCAAGCTAGCGCGTCTGCCATTCCGCCACCCGGACTTGCTCGTTCAGCCTACCTTGCCGACCCAGATGATCTTGCATCCGAAGGCCGGCCCAGCGGGCCGCACGGGGAGTTACTGTACACGGCGCCCATGGATCATGCACATCACCCTCCCGCCACCGCTCACACCGCCACTGAGGGTCACCAGAGTCGGCTCGAGCGCAGGGCCGGGTAGCGTCGACGGCCCGGTGACGGCAGCATTGCCCTGTGTCCCATCCCTCTCCCCTGGCCGCCGTACAGCAACGGGCCCTCGCGCTACGCGCGGCGGGCGACCACGACGCCGCCCGGACGTTGCTCGCGGACGCCGTCGACTCCGCCCGTCCGCCGTACGGCGAGGACCATCCCGAGACGTTGCACACCGCTCACCTGTTGGCCCGCCTGCACCGCGAGGCGGACGACCCGCTCGCCGCCCGCCGGGTGCTCGAGGAGGCCTTCGCGGCGGGCGAGCGGCGCTGGGACCATTCCGAACCGACGATGCTCGCGCTCGCCTTCGAGCTGGCCGAGGTCGCCGAGGAGTTGGGTAACAGGCACGAGGCCCGCCGTAACTACACCAGGGTCGCCAGCGCCGGGCCCGCGGCGCTCGGGGAGAACCACCCAGTCGTACGCGCCGCCCGTGACTACCTCGGCGAGGGCAGCGCTGCCGTGGAGCAGACGTACGTCGGACCGCCGGCCTCCGCCACCGGCACCTCGATTGATTCCGGGGCCCGCTCGGCGCTCTCCGGCCCGACGCTGTCTCTGGCGACCCTGGCCGCGATGCGCCCGACAACGGACGGTCCGCCAGCGCCCGCGTCGCCCTGGGCGCCGCAGCCCTCCCCGACCCCTGCCGGTCCGACGCGGCCCGCGTCGGCCGTCCCCCCGGTGCCGGCCGCACCGCCGATGCCGCCCCGCCAGCGGGTCGAGCAGCAGGCGGCCACACCCCGGCCAGTGGCCGGCCCACCACCCGGGGTAGCCGCCCAGCCCACCCCACACCTGCGGCAGCAGCCTCCGTCCGCGCCGCCGCGCCAGCGCACCAACGACGGGCCGATCCGCCCGGCCTCCGGCGGGCCGCAGACACCGCCCATGACCGGACCGCCCGCCACCGCGCCGACCTCCGCCGGTCCGCACACCGGCCCCCCGCCAGCGCCGCGGTGGGATGAACCCACGATTCAGGTACGGCAGATCGAGCCCCTGCTGGCCGAGGAGGCGGCTCGGCTCGCGGCGGCAGGGCCGAGCGGCCCGGCCGTCACGGCAGCAGGTACGGCACCGTCTGGTGCGATCCCGACGACCAACGGTCCGGCGGGCACGCCCACGCACCACGCATCCGGTGCGACGCCCGCCGCACCATCGCTGCCGGTCTCCGGGCCACCCCTGCCCTCGGCGCCGGCCTCCGGACCAGCCGTACCGCCCGGCCGCCCGGTGTCCGCTCCGCCCGGGTACGACCAACCCGTCTCCGGGCCGCCCGCCCAACCCCAACCGCTGGTCGGGCCGCCCACCAATCCGGTGTCCGGACCACCCGGCCACGCCTACCCCGTCTCCGGTCCGCCGGCCCAGGCATTCCCGACGTCCGCACCGCCCTACCCCGTGTCCGGTCCCCCGGCCTCGGCATTCCCGACGTCCGCGCCGCCGCACCCCGCTTCTGGCCCACCGGCCTCAGCGTTCCCGGTATCCGGGCCGCCCGCCTTTCCCGTATCGGCACCACCTGGGCAGAGCCAGCCGGTGTCGGCGCCTCCGGTGAGCGCACCGCCGTGGGGACTGACCGCGCCGCCGTGGAGCAGCAGCGCGCCTCCGCAACCGCTGCCCGCGTCGAATGCTGACTCCCCTGGGTCGACGGACGTCCGGCCCACCCCGGCCGTTGGGGGCACACCGGGTTCACCGGGCACCGGGGACGGCCAGGCGGGCGTGCCCCAGCGGCCTGGACCGGGCGACAGCGGCACGGAAGCGCTGTCGGCCGGACCCGGTGAAGCGTCAGGTTTCGCGTCCGCGTCGACGGAGGTGTTCCCGGCCGTCGGGCCGTCGACCCCCCAGCCGGGCAGGCCCGACGCCGGAGATCTGGCTACCCCGCCCGACCGGGCACCGAACCTCGAACGGGCCCCGACGACGCCTGTCGCCCCGATCCTGAACGAGCACAGCGGACCGGGACCCGTCCCGGGTGGACATGGCGGCCCGGCGCACCTCACCGGCGGACATGGCGCCTCGGCGTCGACTCCGGTGGACGATCTGGTGCCGGGCCTGGCCGCGCCCTACGGCCCGCCGGTCACGCCCGCCTACCCGGCCGCCGAGCAGTACCGGGCCGCCGAGCAGTACCCGGCCGGCCAGCGGTACCCGGCGCAGCAGGCCCCGGCCGGCCACGAGGTGTACCCGGGGCAGTACTACCCGCAGGAGGCGTACGCGCCGTCGTACACCGATGGGACTGGCTCGACGGGCCGCAACCGGGCGACGGTGATCGGCGCGGCGGTGGCCGCCGGGGTGGCCCTGGTGGCGGTCGCGGGCCTGGGCGCGGTGGTGTTGAGCCGTGACGACGCGCCGCCGCCGTCCGGGACACCGGTGACGGTGGCACCGGCGACGACCGGTCCCCCTCCCGGCGACCTGAAGCTGAGCGACGATGCGGTGACGATCACGCTGAGCTGGACGGATCCGTCCGGGGGCACGGTGCCGTTCATGGTCGCGGGTGGGCGGGCCGGGTCGGCGCTCGGCGTGATGGCGACAGTGGAGCCGGGGCGGACCCGCCACACGGTCAACGGGCTCAGCTCCCGGGTGGACTACTGCTTCACGGTGCTGGCCGTCTACTCGACCGACAGCTTCGCCACCTCGGGTCAGGTGTGCACGGATCGTGAGCGGTCCACACCCCCGAGCTGAGCACCGCGCCGTGGAGCTGGTCATCGTCGGATTGACGATTGTGGAGCTGAGCTGGGCGTCCGCCGCCCACGCTCGGTATCCACAGGGGTGACGGTGCGGGTTCCCCCGTTCCCGGCCGGGCCATATGATGGCACCCGGCTCAGGGGAGGGGTCGCCGCGAGGCGTACGCCACCTGCCACGACTCAGGGAAGGCAGCCGGCTGTGGCCAGCATCGACGACGCCGAGCGGACCGACGCCCCCCGTTCCCGGTCCCGACTGCGAGGCGGGCTCGTGACGGTGGGCACGGTCACCGCGCTGCTGGCGGCCATGGGGCTGACCGTCCTGGGGTTGGGCGCGGCGGACAACGCGGTGGCCAACTACGACGCGAGTTCCTGGCTGTGGAGCGGGGTGCGCAGCGAGCTGGCCCGGGTCAACGGGGTGACGGCCCGGGTGGACACCCGCACCGAGATTCCGGGTGCCCGTCGGCACCCGATGCAGGTCGCTCAGACCGACCGGCTGCTGATCCTGCGGGACCTGCAGACGGGGCAGATCAGTTCACTGGACCTGGCCACGTTGCAGCTCACGGCGACCACGCCGACCACGCCCGGCCTGGGTGTGAGCGTCGCCCTGCACGAGGACGCGGCGTTCGTCGTCGACGCGGTGCAGGGCATCGTGCGGCAGCTCGACCCCCGCTCGTTGAGCCCGGTGGGTGAACCGGTGCGCTATCCGCCGGGCATCACCGGCGGCGCGTTCGACGGTACGGGCCGGCTCTGGATCGCGGTGCCCAGCGAGGGCACGGTCTCGGCGGTCACCGCCGCGAAGCTGCCGTCCGCGCCGGCCTCGGCCGCGCCGGCCGGCGGAGGGCTCAGCCCGGAGCGGGTCGAGACGTACGACGTCGCCGACCCCAGCCACGATCTGGTGGTCTCCACGCTGGACGACGGAGTGGCGGTGCTGGACCGGACGGCCGGCCGGCTGCTGCGAGTGCAGCGCGGCGAGGTGCGCCCGACGCCGTTGACGCTGCCCGGCCCCGCGGCGTTGCCGGCCCGCACGTCGGGGCCGCGGGTGCCGGTGACGGTGCCGGCCGAGCGGCGGGTGCTGGTGGTGGGGGACGTCGGTGAGGAGCGCACGTTCACGGTGCCGGGTAGCGGCGACCGGCTGAGCCCGGCGGTGGCGTGGGCCGATCGGTTCTACTGTGCCGACGAGGCCACCGGCACCATCTACTCCTTCGACGCGGGCGGCCAGTTGGTCGACACCATCAAGGGCAAGGCGACCGGACCGTTGGAGATGGAGGTCCGGGAGAACCACCTGTTCATCAACTCGCCCGACTCGGCGACGGCTCGGGTGGTGGACGACAAGCACCAGGTGCGCGAGGTCGACAAGTACGCCAATGACGTGTTGGGCGGTGACCCGCCGCCGGCGCCCCCGCCGCCGAAGAAGCCCCGGGTGAGCAAGCCGAGCGCGCCGCGCAGCGTCACGGCCGCCGCCGGCAACGCCCAGGCCCGGGTGAGTTGGCGGCCGGCCGCCGCGAACGGCGCGGAGATCATCAAGTACGTCGTGCAGGGCGCCGGTCAGCGCCTGGAGGTGGGCGCCAACCAGCGCGCGGTCGAGGTGAAGGGGTTGACCAACGGCGAGACGTACCGGTTCGCGGTGCACGCCGTGAACGCCAAGGGTGACGGCCCGCCGCGCAGCAGCAACCCGGTCACTCCGACCGCCGCGGTGCCCGATCCGCCGGCCAGCATCACGGCGCAGGAGCGGCCGGACGGCACGGTGGTGGTCAAGTGGCCGGCCGCGAACGCCCAGGGCAACAAGATCGCCAAGTACGCGGTGACGGCCACGTCGGCGGGGACGAACGCGCCGGCCGGCGAGTCGACCAAGACCGAGCTGGTGGTTCCGGCGGGTGAGCTGGAGTACGGGACGCAGTACGCGTTCACCGTCGTGGCGGTCAACGACAAGGGCGCCGGCTCGGCGGCCTCGCCGGTCAGCAACACGGTGGTGCCGTTCGCGGCGCCGGGTCGTCCGCTCGACCTGCAGGCCGGCACGGTCGCCGACCAGCCGGGCGCGGTCACGGTGCAGTGGTCGCCGGCCGAGGCGAACGGTCGACCGGTGACGAAGTACCAGGTGGACGTCGGTGGCAAGACCACCGAGGTGACCGAGACCCGCACCACCGTCACCGGTCTGGGCAACGGCCAGAACGTCACGGTGAAGGTGAAGGCGGTCAACGAGGCCGGGCCGGGCCCGGAGGCCACCGCCACGGCCCGCACGGTCGCGGCGCCCCGGGTGACGGTGACCGGCTCGTCGGCGACGGCGACGGGAGCGACCGTCACGTTCACCGTGGACGCGGGCGGCGGCAGGGCCACCTGCTCGCTGAGCACGTCGGGTGAGCCGGCGAAGGCCGGGGCGTGTTCCAGCATCACGATGTCGGGTCTGACGCCGGGCACGGCGTACACGTTCACGGTGACGGCGACCAACGCCGCCGGCAGTAGCACCGCCAAGCGGGCGCAGACCACCCAGGCGCTGTACGGGATCGCGACGTGCCGCAACGGCGCGTCCGGCCCGGAGGCGAGCTACTGCACGCGGGAGATCCCCGGCGAACGCAACGGCAACGAGATCTTCGAGGTGCCGCGGCAGGACAACGACCGGCAGGCCGGCTGGGTGCCCAACGGGCAACGCTTGCAGGCGTACTGCAAGAAGTCGGGTGAAGAGGTCTACGCGTACATCTACAACAACGACAAGCGCAGCACCTGGTGGGTGCAGGTGGACTACAAGGGGAAGAACTACATCCCCTGGGCCTGGCTCAACCTGGAAGGCGGCGACAACATCAACGTCCTGCCCACCTGCTGAACCACCAGGCGAGGAGCACCACCGACCGTGAACACCCACGAGCCGCTAACCCAACCGGAGGTCCAGGGCTTCGCCGCCCTGGCCGCCCGGCTGGCCGAGAACGTCAACGCGGTGGTGCTCGGCAAGCCGCAGGTGGTCCGGCTGGCGCTGACGGCGCTGTTCGCCCAGGGGCACGTGCTGCTGGAGGACGTGCCGGGGGTCGGTAAGACGACGCTGGCACGGGCCATCGCCGCGACGGTGCAGGGTCAGTGGCGGCGCATCCAGTTCACCCCGGACCTGCTCCCGTCGGACGTGTCCGGCGTGACGATCTTCAACCAGGCGAGCAGGGAGTTCGAGTTCCACCCGGGGCCGGTGTTCGCCAACATCGTGATCGCCGACGAGATCAACCGGGCGTCGCCGAAGACGCAGTCGGCGCTGCTGGAGGTGATGGAGGAGCACACCGTCACCGTGGACGGGGTCCGACACCCGGTGCCGGCGCCGTTCCTGGTGGTCGCCACCCAGAACCCGGTGGAGATGGACGGCACGTACCGGCTGCCCGAGGCGCAGCTCGACCGTTTCCTGGTGAAGCTGTCCGTCGGCTACCCGGACGAGGCGGTCGAGGTGGAGGTGCTGCGCGGCGCGACGGTCCGCTCCCCCGAGGCGCTCGCCCCGATCACCGATACGGCGACCGTCGGGGAGATGGTCCGGATGGCGCGTCGGGTGCACATCGCCGAGCCGCTGTACGCGTACGCGGTCCGGCTGGCCGCCGCGACCCGCACCCATCCGCAGGTACGGGTCGGGGTGAGCCCTCGGGGTGTGATCGCGTTGACGCGGGCGGCGTGCTCGTACGCGCTGATCGACGGGCGGGGCTGGATCATGCCGGAGGACCTCAAGGCGCTCGCCGAACCGGTGTTCGCGCACCGGCTGCTGCTGACGCCGGACGCGCAGGTGCGCGGGATGACCGCCGGGGAGGTGCTGCGCCAGGCCATCGCCTCGGTGCCGGTGCCGCTGCCGTCGGGGCAGCCGGCCCCGGTGCAGGGCTGACCGGCAGCAGCGCCATGGGGATCACCGCCCGAGGGGTCGGGCTGCTCGTCGCCGCCGTCGTGTTGCTGGGGACCGGTTTCCGGTTCGCGTACCCCGAGTTGACGTTGCTGGGCGCGGCGGCCGGCGCGGCCGTCGGCTACGCGGCGCTGACGGCGGCCTGGCGGCCCCGGCTGGTGGTCGCGCGCCGCGCCGACCCGGATCGGGTGGCGCGCGGCGAACCGGCGAGCATGACGTTGACGGTCCGCAACGCCGGCCGGCTGCGCTCGGCGAACCTGCTGGCCGAGGATCGGTGCGGGAGCCGCGCGGTGCCGGTGCCGCTGCTGCGCCTGCGTCCCGGTCGGGACACCGAGGTCCGCTACGACGTGCCGACCGACCGTCGTGGGGTGGTGGCGGTCGGTCCGCTGCGGGTGACCCGGCGGGACCCGTTGGGTCTGGTGGCGCTCGCCCGACCGTACGGGGAGACGGCACCGGTCTGGGTGCACCCTCGGATCCACCCGCTGTCGGCGGTGCCGACCGGTGCGGGGCGCAGCCTCGACGGTCGGGTGGACGGGGTGCCGCACGGGTCGATCACGTTCGACTCGCTGCGGGAGTACGTGGTCGGCGACGAGCTGCGGCGGGTGCACTGGCGCACGAGCGCCCGCGTCGGTGAGCTGATGGTGCGGGAGAACGTGGACACCAGCCTGCCCAGTCTGGTCGTCCTCCTGGACAACCGGTCGGCCGCGCATCCGCACCGCACGGGCGGGGTGGCGGAGTCGTTCGAGTCCGCGTGCGAGGCGGCGGCGTCGGTCGTCACCGCCGCGCACCGCGCGGACCTGCCGGTGCTGTTGCTGCTGGTCGGCCCGGAGCCGATCGAGGGCGGGCCGGCCGGGGTGGGGCCGCTGGACCGGCTCGCCGCCGCCGAACTGTCCGACTCCGACGACGCCCTGCGCGCCGTCACCACCCGGCTGCGTCAGGACCGGCTCGGCGACACGCTGATCTTCCTGACCGGCCCCGGTGGGCGGGACGGACTGGGGCACGTCGGTGCGCTGCGCGGCGCGTACCCGTCGGTGGTGGTCGGGGTGTTCGGCGCGGCGGAGCCGACGCCGGCGGGCACGGGCGGCCTGGTGGTGGTCGACGCGGTGGACGGCGCGCAGTTCGCCGCCGAGTGGGACGGGGTACGCCGGTGGTGACGGGCCTCGCGCCGCGGCGCGAGGCGCAGGAGGCGACTGCGGGCGGCCCGAGCGCGGCGGGGCGGGTGGTGCGCGCGCTGCGGGCGGCCGTCGTGCCACTGGCGCTCATCGCGCTCATCGCGCTCGCCGGGGTGGTGCTCGGCCGGGTGTACGCGGGCGACCTGCTGACCCGGCTGGTGATCGGCGCGGCGGTGGGTTCGGTGCTGGCCAGCGTGGCTGCCCGGCGGCTGCCGTCGTGGCTGGTGGCGCCGGTGTCGATGGTGGCGTTGGCCGGGTGGACACTGTGGTCGCTGCGCCTGGCCGCCGCCCGCGCCGACCTGCCGGGCAGCCTGCTCGAGGTGAGCGCGGACGCGGCGCGCAACGGCATTCCCCGCCTGCTCACCGCGATGATCCCGGTGGAGCCCACTCCGGACACGGTGCTGGTGCCGGTGGTGGCGGCCTGGCTCGCCGGTCTGGCCGGGGCGGAGGTGGCGTTGCGCACCGGCCGGGTGTTGCTCGGCTACCTGCCGGCGGCGGGGCTCTACGCGGCGGCCCTCTACGTGGTCGGCCCGAACGCCGAACCGGCGATCGGCGCGACGGTGGCGTTCGTCGCGGTCGCGGCGGTCGGGCTGGCCGTGCCGACCGGCGCGTCACCGGCCGGCGGCGACCCGGCGGCCGGTCTCGCCCCCGGGGTACGGGCGGCCGTGCGACTTCGGCTGGCGGCGTCGGCGGCGCTCGGCGTCGTCCTGGTGATCGGGCTGGTGGCGCTGCTCGGCCCGGTGGTCGCCGGTCAGGTCGACGGGCGGCCGGTCGACCCGCGCCGCTATGTGGAGCCGCCGCAGGTCGAGACGCTCGACGAGAACCCGCTGATCCGGATCTCGGGGTGGGCGCTGCACCCGGAACAGAAGCTCCTCGACGTGAGTACGTCGGGCGCCACCGCTCCGGCCGGCGACGCGGACGAGCCGAGGGCGGCCGGGGTGCGGATCCGGCTGGCGGTGCTCAGTGACTACGACGGGATCACCTGGCGGGTCGGCGCGACGTACCGCAACGCGGGGCGGATCCTGCCGGCCGGCGAGCCGGCCCGGGACAGCACGGTGCAGACCGTCCGGCAGCAGATCACCGTGGCCGAGCTGACGGGGCGGCTGCTCCCGGCCGTGGCGACGCCGCGTGAGGTCAGCGGCGCGCGGGTGGCGTACGACCCGGCGACGGGGACGCTGATCCGGCCGGAGGGGTTGACGCCGGGGCTGCGGTACGAGGTGACGTCGGTCCGGGAGCGCCCGGACAACAACCTGCTGGCGACCGCGAACGTGCCCGCCGGCGAGGAGGTGGCCCGGGTGCTGCGGGTCGCGGACGGTGTGCCGGATCCGCTGCGCCGGCTGGCGACCCAGCTCGCCGAGGAGAACGGCGCCCCGTACGCGCGGGCGGCGGCGATCGAGCAGTTCCTGGCCGAGCACTACCGGGTGGTGGCGGACGCGCCGAGCGGGCACGCGTACCCGAACCTGGCCTTCTTCCTCTTCGGCCCGCGCAACGGTGGCGGGCAGCGGGGCACGTCGGAGCAGTTCGCGGCGGCGTTCGCGGTGCTCGGCCGGCTCTCCGGGCTGCCGACGCGGGTGGTGGTCGGTTTCTCCTCGGGTGGTCAGGGGCCGGTGCGGGCGGGTGACGCGTACGCCTGGCCGGAGGTGCTGTTCGACGGGCTGGGTTGGGTGGCGTTCGACCCGTTGCCCCGCCCGGAGAACGAGCCGCGGCCGGTGGAGGAGGACTTCCGCCCCACGCCCGAGGATCCGCCGCCGTCGGAGGTGCCCGCGCCCACCGCGGAGCCGAGCGCGTCGCCGGAGCCGGTGGCCGCTGGTGACGGGCCGCCGGCGCGCGGTGGGGTGTCCAGGCCGGTGCTGGTCGCTGGCGGCAGCGGGTCGCTGCTGCTGCTGGTGGGGGCGCTGCTGCTCACCCTGCTGGCGATGCGCCGCTCGCTGAGTCGGGGCCGGTTGGTGCGGGGTGACCCCGGCCAACGGATCGCGGGCGCCTGGCGGGAGGTGACCGACGCGCTGCGGCTGGCCGGTCGGCCGGTCGGCGACGACCTGGCGGCCACCGAGGTGGCCGGACGCGCCCGGCAGGCCCTCGTCGACGCCCGTCGCACGGCTGGTTCGCCACCGGAGGTGACGACCGACCCGGCGGTGGACGAGCTGGCGACGCTGCTCAACCAGGTGGGCTTCGCCCCGGGCACCGCGACGGCCGACCAGGCGGTCCGCGCCGCCGAGGTGGCCACCGCCTACGTGACGACGTTGCGGGAGGCCCGTCCGTGGTGGCGTCGCCTGCTCTGGTCCATCCACCCCGATCCCCTCCGCCGCGCCCGCCGGCTCCGGCGCGCCCGCCGGCTCCGGCGCTGATCAAGAGGTTCGCGTCATCGGTGGACGTCTTTCTGACGCGAACCTCTTGGTCAACTCGGAGACTGTCGGGCGGTCAGACGGCGGATGAGTTTGCGCATGCCGGCCTGCCAGCCGTCGGGGTCCTCGGCGCGACGGCGGGCGTAGTCGGCGACCTCCGGGTGCGGCAGGATCAGGAACCGCTCCTCGGCGAGCCCGGCGATCGCCGCGTCGGCGACCTGGTCCGGGGTGAGCACCGCGCCGGAGGCGGTGATCACCCGGGCGCCGAGGTGCCCCTCGGCGATCCCGTCGGCGAGCATCGGGGTGTCCACCCCCTGCGGGCAGAGGGCGCTGACCCGGATGCCCCGGTCCCGGTAGGTGATGGCCAGCCACTCGGCGAAGCCCACCGAGGCGTGTTTCGTGGCGGTGTACGCGGCGTCGCCCACCGCGGTCAGCACCCCCGCCGCAGAGCAGGTGTGCAGCAGGTGACCGCCACCGCGAGCGAGCATGCCGGGCAGCACGGCACGGGCCGAGTAGACGTGGGCGAGCACGTTGACCCGCCACGCCCGGTCCCAGCCCGCGTCGTCGACCTCCACTCCCCCGCCGGTGGTGACCCCGGCGTTGGCGCAGAACAGGTCGATGCGGCCGAACCGCCGTTCGGTGTCGTCGACGAGCGCCCGTACCTGGGTCTCGTCGGTGACGTCGACGGCGACGGCGTGCGCCACCGGGCCAATGCCCTCGGCAACGGCGCGCGCGGCCTCGGCGTCCAGATCGGCGACGACCACGGCGGCGGCGCCCTCGGTGGCGAAGCGGCGCGCGAGGGCCGTTCCGATGCCACCGGCGCCTCCGGTGACGACCACGACCCGGTCGGTCAGGTTCACGCGGACGCTCCCGCCGGCTCGGCGCCGAGTTGGGCGATGAGGGTCGTCAGCGCGGCGGCACCCCCGGCGGTCACCTCCGGGGTGGGCAGCAGCGCGAGGATCGGCACGTCCACGCCGGCTTCGGCGTAGCGCCGCGCCTGGGCCCGACACCGCTCGGGTGAGCCGTGCAGCACCAGGGAGTCGACCACCTCGTCGGGCACGGCCGCGCTGGCCGCGCGGCGGTCGCCAGCCGCCCACGCCGCCCACATCGGCCCGAGCGTTTCGTCGCGGCCGAGCCAGCGGTGGAACTCGGCGTACGCCGGGACCGTCAGGTAGCTGGTGATGAGCCGGCGGCCGAGGGTACGGGCGTACGCGGCGTCCTCGGTGGGGCAGACGAAGATCCGCGCGGCGACCTCGAAGCCGGCCCGGCGCTCGCCCAGCTCGGCCAGGGTTCGCGGCACGTCGTCGGCGCTGAGCCAGTTGAGGATGACCCCGTCGGCCTCGGCGCCGGCCAGCCGGAGCATCCCCGGGCGCAGCGCGGCGAGCAGGATCGGCGGCGGCGCCGTGGGCGGGCGTTCGAGGGTGAACCGGCGCACGGTGAAGGTGTCGTAGACCTCGTCCACCGTCTCACCGCGCAGGGCGGCCCGCAGGAAACGCAGCACGTCCCGGGTACGCCGGAACGGCTCGTCGAACCGCGCCGCGTTCCAGTCCCGCACCAGCACCGGGGAGGACGCGCCGATGCCGAGCGCGAACCGGCCCGGTGCCGCCTCGGCCAGCGCCGCCGCGCTCATCGCGAGCAGCCCGGGTCCACGGGTGAAGACCGGGGTGATCGCGGTGCCCAGCCGTAGCTGCGGCTGCCACGCCGCGGCGAGGGCCAGCGGGGTGAACGCGTCGGTCCCGGCGACCTCGGACGACCACACGTCGGTGAACCCGGATCGCTCGAGGGTCGCGTAGACCCCCTGGTGCTCGGCCAGCGGAATTCCGCCCAACGGCACCGTCATGCCCCATCGATTCGTCACCGATCGATCCTGCCTGGTGACGGCGCCCCTGAGCAAGATCCCCTTAGTGGGCCTAATCGCCGGTTCGCCGCGCCCCAGCCCGCGAAGGTGTTACCACTGCGAGGTGGACCGGAGCACCGGCGCAGGCCGCTGACCATGGGTTCCAGGGCGGCAGGACACCTGGAGCCGGTCCCGGCGGCGGCCGCGCCCGGCCGGGCGACGTTCCTGGAACTCTTCTTCGACCTGGTGTACGTCTTCGCGCTCACCCGGATCTCCGCGCGGGCGTTCGAGGATCTGAGCCGGGAGCCGGCCCGCGACCACGCCGCGGCGGCGATCACCGGCAGCGGCAAGACGCTGCTGTTGCTGCTGGCGCTCTGGTCGGTCTGGCAGGGCACCGCGTGGACGACCAGCCGCTACGACCCGTACCGCGCGCCGTTGCAGATCGTCGTGTTGACCGCGCTCGTGAGCAGCATGGTGATGGGGGTGGCGGTTCCTCGGGCGTTCTCCGAGACGTCGCTCATGTTCGCCACGGCGTACGTGGTTGCGCAGGTGACCCGGCCGGTGATCCTGTCGATCGCGTTGGGGCCGCACCCGTACCGCCGGCTGAAGGTGCGCATGGCGGTCGTGTTCGCCGTCACGGGGGTGCTCTGGATCAGCGGGGCGCTGCTGGACACCAACACGCAGGTGGTGCTCTGGTCGGTGGCCCTGGCGGCCGAGTACCTGGCCGCGCGGTGCGGCTGGCCGGTGCCGGGGCTGGGCCGCTCCACGGTCTCGAAGTGGGAGATCGCCGGGGAGCACCTGGCGGAGCGGTACCAGCAGTTCTTCCTCGTGGCGCTCGGCGAGACGATCCTGGTGGCCGGTTTCGCGTACAGCAAGGGTCCGTACGGGTCGGGGCACCTGTGGGCGTTCGCGTTCGCGGTGGCCACGTCGATCATGCTGTGGCGGATCTATGTGCAACGCGCCGGGCAGATCCTGGGCGAGGCGGTGCAGATGGCCCGTCACCCCGCCAACATCGGCCGCTCGGCGGCCGACACTCACCTGATCATGGTGATCGGTCTGGCCGCGACGGCGATCGGTTACGAACTGGTGATCGAGCATCCACTCGGCCACGCCCCGGCGCCGTGGGTGGTCATGGTGCTCGGCGGACCCGCGCTGTTCCTGGCCGGCCGGGCCCGCTTCGAGTACGAGGTTTTCGGGCGGGTGTCGCCGTCCCGGTGGATCGCCATCGGAGCGCTCGCGGCGGCGGTCGTACCGCTGCTGTTCCTGCCGGGGGTGGTCGCCACCGCCACCGGGACGATCGTGCTCGGCGGCGTCGCGGTCGCGGACGCCCGTCGGGCGCGCGGCGCGCCGCCGGAGGCCGCCGCGACGCCGTTCTGAAGCACCGGTGTACGCGACCAGGTCGGTTGGGTCGAGTCTCACAGCCCCTGGCCGGCCGAGGAACCGGACACACGCCCTAGTCTCGGCGGGTGACCTTCTCCCTCGTCGCCCGCTCCGCCGACGGCCGCCGCCACGGCGTCGTCGTGGCCAGCAAGTTCCTCGCCGCCGGAGCGTTGGTGCCGGCGGCCGCGGCAGAGGTCGGCGCGCTGGCCACCCAGGCGCACGTCAACCTGGCCTATCGTCCGCAGGGGCTCGCGTTGTTGCGCACCGGGGTGCCCGCCGCCGACGTGGTGGCCGGCCTGGTCGCCGCCGACCCCGAGCGGCAGCACCGGCAGCTCGCCGTGGTGGGCGTCAGCGGGCCGGGCGCGAGCTGGACCGGGCCGGCCTGCCATCCCTGGGCGGGCGGACGCGTCGGCGACGGCTGGGCCGCGCAGGGCAACATCCTGGCCGGCCCCGAGGTGGTCGACGCGATGGGCGAGACGTGGCAGGGCGCCTCGGCGCTGCCGTTCGCCGAGCGGCTGGTCGCCGCGCTGCGGGCCGGTGACGAGGCCGGCGGGGACCGGCGCGGCCGGCAGAGCGCCGGCCTGCTGGTGGTCGAGCGCGGCGGCGGGTACGGCGGCACCAGCGACGTGGTCGTCGACCTGCGGGTGGACGACCATCCGGACCCGGTCGCCGAGCTCGGTCGGCTGCTGACCGTGCACACGATGCTGTTCAGCCGGCCCGACCCGGCGACGCTGCTCGACCTGAGTGGCGCGCTCGCCGACGAGGTGGCGGCGCTGCTCACCGCGCTGGGTCACCCGGTGGGCGACGCCGGGCCGGAGGCGGCGCTGGTCTCCTGGGCGGGGCTGGAGAATCTGGAGGAGCGCCTGGTGCCGGGGCGGATCGATCCGGTGGTGCTCACCCACCTGCGTGGCGTCGCCCCGCACGTGCCCGCGCCCCGCCAGGGCGCCTGATCACACTGGACGCTCGCCGGGTCAACCCTTCACGCGGGGTACCAGCCGGTGCACGACGGTCAGCGCCAGCGCCATGACCACCGCCATCGTCCCGGCGATGCCGGCGGCGCTGCCCGCGTACCCGGCGAACAGCGGTCGGCGGGCCAACTCCTCCGGGCCGGTCCCGCGCAGATCCACCAGCCAGGTGAGCGCCAGCCCGGAGGCGATCAGGGCGAGCACTCCGGCGACACCGAGCACGGCGGCGGCGACGCGGTGCGCGTCGCCGGGCTCGATCTGGGCCTGCTCCCGTTGGGTGATCAGCAGGAGCAGCCCGGCCAGCGCCGCCCAGACACCCACCACCAGATAGGCGGCGACCGCGTCACTGGGCCGGTGCCAACCGGCGGAGAGGGTGGCCACCCCGGCGACGGCGGCGTAGAGCGCGCCGACGAAGGCTCCGACGGCCCGCACCTTGCGGGGCAGGACGAGCATCAGCGCGACCGCCACCGACGCGGCCACCGCGGTGTGCCCGCTGGGGAGGCTGTTGCCCACCGCGGCCCGCTCCGGGTCGACGCCGAAGTCGGGCCGGCTCAGCCCGTACTTGAGTAGTTGGGTGGAGACGTTGGCCCCGGCGATGAGCAGGGTCGCGGTGACGGCCAGGGCGATCCGCCCCCGGATGAGCGCGATGAAGCCGATCATCGCGGTGGCGGCGAGCAGCGACACCACCGACATCGCGTTCAGGATCCGGTCCACCGGCCCGTCGATGCGGTCGTGACCGATCTCGTTGCCGGTGAGGGCCACCGTGTCGACCCACTGACCGATCTCGGTGTGCACGGCAACCCGCCACACGGCGAGGAAGGCGGCCGCCTGGACGAGGGCCAGTACGACCAACCAGACCGCGGTCCAACCCCGTGCCGTCGCGCGCATCCGCACACCGTAGCGGCCGGACCGGACCGGGCGGTCGGTGGCCCACCGGCTGTTGGCGGTCAGGTTGTGGCGGGGGTCAGGAGGTGGCGGTGAGCGACACACCGGAACGCGAGTCCGGCCAGGTCGAGCCCGGCCCGGCGCTCGCCGTCGGCGTCGGCGTGGCCGGCGTACGACCGCGGCGGGGTGACCGGCCGCGCTCGGGCATAAAAGTGGAGAGGCCGCCACGGGGGGAGCGGCCTCTCCGGTGACGTACGTTACTCCGTGAACGTCCTTGGTGTGATCCCGTGACAGCCGGAATTTCTGGGCTTTTTCGCGGCAGTCTTCAGTCCGGGCGGTGGGGTGGGCCGGTCGACCCGCTGCGTTGACCAGATGACCGGCCCACCCCGGCCTGACCGTGGGTGTCAGGCCGTCCGCCGGCCGGGTCCCGTCGTTCCCCCGGACCCGGCCGAACCCCGGGGTGGGCGGGGCACTCCACCCACCCCGGGTCGCTCTCAGCCGTTCGGGAAAAGGCTCCCGTAGTCGGCGTACGCCATGGCCACATCGGCCTGCGCCCAGAAGCGGTGGTAGTTGAACGTGGGCTCCGGGCCACCGTTCAGGTACGCCTGCACCTTCGGCCAGTCCGGGTCGTTCTTGTAGAACGACCGGATGTCCAGGAAGCTCTTCCCGGCGGAGATGGCGTCGCCGTTGGGCATCTTCCCGGTCCAACCCGGCGGGACGTAGAGGCCCTGACCGCTGGAGGCGTCGTAGACGTCGTCGAAGCGCTTGTAGTCGCCACGCGTCTCGGTGGTGGAGACACCCTTCGAGTCACTGGCGGCGTCCAGCGCGTCGAGCAGACCCTTGGCGGTGGTCTTCGCCGCCGCGTTGCCCGACTTGGCCGCGTACGCGATCAGGATCCGGGCGTAGGAGGCGGCGACGCCGACGTCCTGGCCCTTGCTGATCACCTCGACGTGCAGGTTGGTGTTGGGCTGCGGGCTGCTCGGGTTCCAGGTGGTCGGCTGGCCGGTCCACTTCATGTCCGACGGGATCGACCAGTTGGTGCCGAGCGTGGTGTTGGCGATCGCCCACGGCACCCACTTGTCCAGCAGCGCCTTGGCCTTCGTGTTGCCGGTCTGCAGGTACAGCTCGGCGATCCGCTGCATCGACCACGCCTGCATGCCGAACCACTGGTTCGACGGCGGGTCGTTGTAGACCGGGTCGACGTCGTAGAACATGCCGTAGAAGGTGCTGGTGCCCGCCGGCGGCTGGGCGTAGCTACCGTCCCAGCTGTTGGTCGCGCCGCCGGCGATGCCGCCCTCGGAGGACTGCAGCCAGGTGTAGAACTCCAGCTGCCGGTCGAAGCTCTTGGTCCAGTCGGAGACCGCGGTCGACGACTGCGGCTTCAGCTCCGGCGTGTTCGTCAGCGCCCAGGCCGCGAACGGGTTCTGGTAGCCGAAGTGGTTGTGGCTGGAGCCGATCCGCCAGGACCAGTTCTGGCTGGTGTCGTACGCGCCACCCCAGGCGTAGTACCAGGACAGCAGGTAGTGCGCCGAGTCCCGGCCGCTGCCGGCGGGGCAGGTGCTGGCCCCGACGCAGTTGCCGATCTTCTTGAAGTACTTGTCGAACATCGCGTACCGCAGGTAGTCGCCCATCTTGGCGGCCTTGGCCACGGTGGCGGCGACGTCGGCCTGCTTGCCCTGCGCCTTGGCCCAGGTCAGCGCCCAGTAGGCGGCCTGCACCGCACGGGCGTCGGCGTCCGGCGCGTTGGTGTACTTCCACTGCTTGGCGGGAGCGCCGGTGTCCTTGACGAACAGGTCGAGGTAGCCGTACTGACCGCCGTGCTTGAAGGTGTCACAGGACGGCTGCGGGATGGTCTCCCACACCGACTCCTGGGTGCCCCGCTGGAAGGTGTTGATGTACGCCGGCTTGGTGGTGCCGTCGCCGCAGCGGCCGAAGCCGTATGTGTTGTCGACGTCCATCAGCCAGTGCATGCCGTAGATGTCGCCGGTGCCGTAGGTGGACTGCAGCTCCGAGCGCAGCGGGTCCTGCCCGACCGAGATGTTCGGGTTCAGGGCCGACGGGTACTGGCTGGGCAGGTTGTACTCCGCGGCGTACTGCGGGGTGCCGGCGGAGCCCGCGGTGGGCTGGTCGGCGTGCGACGGGATGATGTACTTCTCCATCACCGTCCAGGCGTTGTTGAACGGCGCCCAGTTCTGGGTGACGCGGCCGTACTGGGCCTCCAGCCAGATCCAGAAGCTGAACGCCTCCGAGGTGGTCTCGTGGCCGTAGTCGGGCGCCTCGACGATCAGCGTCTCGACCGAGTGGTACGGCACGCCCTCGGGGCTGAAGTAGCCCGAGTTCTTGATCTTGCCGTACTGGTCGAGGAACTTCTTGATGTAGGCGTTGTCGCCGCCCGGGGTGTCGTTGTCGATCTCGGTGGCGGCGACCGCCAGCGAGGCGAGACCGGTGGCGGCGGCGGTGATGGTGGCGCTACCGCCGACGGTGTCGGTGTCCTCGGCCGCGGCGACCGTGACGGTGACCCCGGTGTTCCAGTTGGTGGGGGTCAGCGTGACGGTGCTCGGCGAGACCGTGATGTCGCTGTCGCCCGAGGGGGTGAGGGTGACCGGCACACTGGTCGTCGGCGCGGCGCTGAGCTTGAGGTTGAAGGTGGACGTGCCACCCTCGTTGACGCTCACCGCGGACGGCGTGGCGACCAGCGTCGGGCCGTTGGCGGCGCCGACGGTGAACGACTTCTCGGCGACCCCGATGCCGTTGGCGTTGTCGTACGCCTTGGCCTGCACGGTGTAGCTGCCGGCCGGCAGGTCCTCCTGCGTGTAGGAGTACGGCGCGGTGGTGTCGGTGTTGATGAGCAGGCCGTTGCGGTAGAACTCGACCTTGCTGATCGTCCCGTCCGGGTCACTGGCGGTCGCGGTCAGCGGCACGTCGGCAGGCGCGGTGAACGGCCCGGAGGGCAGGTTCAGCGAGACGGTCGGCGGCTGGTTGGCCGGGGTGCCGTTGCAGGGGGTGCCGTTCAGGGTGAACGAGGTGGGCTTCGGGTTGCTCCCCGTGTGGGAGCCGTTGAAGCCGATGGTGGTGGAGGCCCCGGTGCCGAGGTTGCCGTTGTACGACTCGTTGGTCGCGGTGACCTCGCTGCCGGACTGGCTGTACCGGGCCGACCAGCCCTGGGTGACCCGCTGTCCGCTGTTCGGGAAGGTCCACTTGAGCGTCCAGTTGCTGATCGGGTCGCCCAGGTTCTTGATGGTCACGTTGGCCGTGAAGCCGGTGTTCCAGTCGTTGGTCGCGTAGACCACGTCGCAGGCCGGTGCGGCCTGTGCGGCGCCAGCGGGCAGCATCACCCCGCCGACGGCGAGCGCGGCGGCGGCGAGGATCGCCACTCGACGGCGTCGTGCCAGATGTCTCATGTGCGCGGTGTCTCCTCGGACCAGGCCGGGTGGTTCCCGGCGAGGCGCCTGCCCGCAGGTGGTGGTGGTACGCGGGGGATTCGAGGCGCCCGGGAAGGTGGTAGCCCCGGGCCCGGCCGGGGTGCGGCGATGCGGCCCGCGCGGGAGGGGGTCCCGCCGGCTCGCTCGGGTGCCGTGACCGGAGGTGGTGCTCCGGCTGCCCTCGGCGGTCCCGCGCCCACGCGATCTGGCTCCTGTCGCGTTGAATCGACAGTGTGCCATGGAAGCGCTCCCACAACAAGCGCGGAGCGAGCTGGTTCACCCACTTGTTTCGATCTCGTTTTGGGTCTTTCACAAAGGCGTGACGGGCGTTACAGTCGCAACATCGGTCGATGGGAGCGCTTCCATCGACAAAGGTTCCAACTGGAAGATCGCCGGGACCGTCCTCGTGGCGGGCCCGGGGAACCATCCGAAGGCCGACGGCGGGCCAGCCCGGACGCCGCCGTCAGCCATCATCCCGCCACAGGGAGGGAGGTGGAACCAGAGCCACTCGCGTGGCCCGGCTCCCGCGCGACACGCACGGCAGGACCCAATTCCGCCCGTGTGTGTGCAGTTACGGTGGGGACGGGGGTTGCCCTCCCCCGTCCCCACACTAAACCCCCGTACACGATGGGAAAAGAGGCCGACGGGACAGGCGCGAAGCGCCGCCCGGTCGGCCTCGTTCGCTGTCCGGGGCCCTCAACCGCCTCAACCCGCCATCGTCGGCCGCCGTGACGGCCGGCTCACCGGGTCGAGCGCTTCTGGCCTATCCTGGGAGCGCTCCCGAATCTGGGCGGTGGGCCCCGTATCCACGAGGAGAATCCATGTCGATACCTACCGGGCCCGCCGGCCCGCTGCGCTTCCCCCGCCACTTCGGTTGGGGCGCGGCCACCTCTGCCTACCAGATCGAGGGCGCCGCCAAGGAGGACGGCCGCGGCGAGTCGGTCTGGGACACCTTCAGCCGCATCCCCGGTCGTACCCGCAACGGCGACACCGGCGACGTGGCCGCCGACCACTACCACCGGTACGTCGAAGACCTCGACCTGATGCGTGACCTGGGTCTGCGCAGCTACCGCTTCTCCATCTCCTGGCCCCGCATCCAGCCCGACGGCAGCGGAGCGCCCAACCAGCGTGGGCTCGACTTCTACCGTCGCCTCCTCGACGGTCTGCACGAACGCGGCATCGCCCCGATGGCGACCCTGTTCCACTGGGACCTGCCGCAGGCGTTGCAGGACGCCGGTGGCTGGGAGTCCCGCGACACCGCCCTGCGCTTCGCCGACTACGCCAACGCCGTCTTCAGCGCCCTCGGCGACCGGGTGCCGGTCTGGCTCACCATCAACGAGCCCAAGACCGTCGTACAGAACGGCTACCTCACCGGCCACCACGCGCCCGGTCGACAGGACCCGGAGGCCGCCTACCTCGTCGCCCACCACCTGCAGCTCGCGCACGGCCTCGCGGTGCGCGCGCTACGGGCCTCGGACAGCACCGCCCGGATCGGCCCCGCGCTCAACCTGCACCCCTGCTACCCCACCGACGACTCCGCCGAGGCCGCCGCCGCCGCGCACCTCTACGACGGCTACGAGAACCGCCTCTACCTCGACTCGGTGCTCAAGGGCAGCTACCCGCAGGACGTCCTGGCCGACCTCGGCCCGCAGAGCCGGATGGTCCGGGGCATCCGCGACGGCGACCTGGCGGTGATCTCGTCACCGGTCGACCTGCTGGCCGTGCAGTACTACACGCCCATCTACGTCGCCGCCGACGGCAGCACCGAACACCGCTGGCCCACCTCCGAGGCCGGCTGGCAGCAGATCTACCCCGACGGGATGTACGACATCCTGACCCGGGTCACCCGCGACTACGGCCCGATCCCGCTCACCGTGACCGAGAACGGTCTGCCCACCCCCGACACCCTGGCCGCGGACGACACCGTCGACGACAGTGGCCGGATCACCTTCCTGCGCGACCACCTGGCCGCCGCGCACCGCGCCATCGCTGACGGGGTGCCGCTGGAGAGCTTCCATGTCTGGTCGATGCTCGACAACTTCGAATGGGACGAGGGATACGAGCAGCGTTGGGGCCTGGTCTACGTGGACTACGTGACCCAACGGCGCGTGCTCAAGCGCAGCGCCCACTGGTACCGCTCCGTCATCACCGAGGGTGGCTTCTGAACGGCTCGCCCGGACGGCCGGGCCCGGACGGCTCGGCTCGGGTGAGCCGGTGACCGTCCGGGTCACGGCCGGAAGACTCAGCGGGGCAGCGCCTGCTGCAACTCCGCTCGCAGCGCCGGGGTGAGCATCTCCCCCGCCTGCTTCGCCAACCGGGCCATCTCGTAGCCCACCACGCCGATGTCGGCGTCCCCGGCCGCGAGCGTGGCCAGGATGGACCCGTCGCGCACCTGCATCACCAGGAAATAGCCCCGGCCCATCTCGACCACCGTCTGCTTGACGATGTCGCCGTCGAACATCTGCGCCGCGCCCGCCGTGATGCTCATCAGCCCGGACGTCACCGCGGCGAGCTTGTCCGCGTGGTCGCGGGGCAGGTGGTCGGAGATCGCCACCAGCAGCCCGTCGGAGGAGACCACCACCGCGTGCGCCACGCCCGGCACCCGCTCCGCGAACGCGCTCACCAGCCAGCTCAGGTCACGTGCCTCCTGGCTCAACGTCGTCACTGTCGTCGTCCTCCTTCGTCGTGCCCCCACGAGGGTGGCACCGGTATCTCGGTGGTGTCCTCGGCCTCGGCACGCCGTACCCCGCTGTAGAGCCGGGAAAGCATGCCGCCGACCGCGTCCGGGTCGAGGTCGGCGCGCCGCGGCGACGACTCCGGCTGGGCGGGGCGGGTGACCGCGGAGAGCTGCGCCATGGGTACGCGTACCGGAAGGCCCCGCTCGTTCGTGCCGGCCGTCACCGGAGTCGCGGGCGGCACGGGCTGGACCGGGGCCGCCGACGCGGTCGGCCCCTGCCGGGACCACCAGCCACCGCCGTCGCCGGCGGAAGCGGCAGCCGGAGCCAACACGTCCTCGGCGCGTACCGGCACGGGTCGGGTCTGGCGGGGCACGGCCGCGGCCGGCGGACGACCGGCCACCGGAAGGTCCAGCGGCGCGGTCGCTGTCCCGTGGACGGAGCCGGACGGGGGCACACCCGCCCCACGCTGCGCCGCGGCGCCCCGGGCCGCGTTCGACGCCAGCATCCGGGCGGACGCCGGCGGATCCAACTCGACCGCGCCGCCGGGCGCCAGCAGGGTCGCCGGCAGCACGAGCCGCGCGACGAGGCCACTGTGGCGCCCGTCGAGCTGCACACGCACACCGAGCCGGCTGGCCAGGTGACTGACCACGAACAGGCCCATCCGCTCGACCGCCGCGACGTCCGCGGCCGGCGGGCTGGCCAGCACCGCGTTCGCCTCGGCGAGCGCGGACGGGCTCATGCCCAGACCGTCGTCGACGATCTCGATGAGCGCGGTCGACGCCTCGACCCGCGCGGTCACCACGACGAAGGTGTCCGGACGGGAGAAGGCCGTGGCGTTCTCCAGCAGCTCGGCCAGCAGGTGCACCAGCTCGCCGACCGCGTGCCCGACCACGTTGACGGCACCCATCGACTCAAGCCGTACCCGCTGGTACTGCTCGATCTCGGCGGCGGCCGCCAGCAGCACGGTGCCCAGGCCCACCGGACGGTTCCACCGGCGGGTGGAGTCCGTGCCGGCCAGCACCAGCAGGCTCTCGTCGTTACGGCGCATGCGGGCGGCCAGGTGGTCGAGCTTGAAGAGGTTCTCCAACTGGTCCGGGTCGCTCTCCTCACGCTCCAGGTCGTCGAGCAGCTCCAGTTGCCGCTCCACCAGCACCTGGCTGCGGCGCGCGAGGTTGACGAACATCGCGTTGACGTTGCGGCGCATCAGCGCCTGCTCGACGGCGACCGTCACGGCGCTGCGGTGCACCGCGACGAACGCCTCGGCCAGCTCGCCGATCTCGTCGAGCGAACGGACGACCGCCGGGGACACGTCGATGGTCGGCACACCACCGGTGACGGTGCGCAGCCGGTCCAGCGCGTCGGGCAGCTCCACCTGCGCGATCCGCAGCGCCTGGCTGCGCAGCAGGCGCATCGACCGGGCGACGGAGCGACCGACCAGCAGAGAGATCAGCAGGGCGACCAGCAGCACCGCCACGACGCCGCCGACCACCAGCAGGGTGGTCCGGAGCTGGCCGCTGCTCGCGTCGTCGGCCTGGCGCACCGCGTCGTCGAGCACACTCGCCTCGACCTGCCGCAGCAGCTCCTGGCGTTGCTGGCTCGCCGACCACCACTGCTCCGAGGGCAGCACCTCCGGCGCCGCGTCGCCGACCGGAAGACTGCGCTCCTCCAGGCGGGTGGCGACCTGGAACCCCGGGTTCACCGAGGTCTCGTCGTACCGGCGGATCTGGTCGCTGGTGGCGGACACCCGGAACGCGCCGAGCGCGGTGAGCTGTTGGGCACGCAGGTCGGAGAGGATCACCCGGTCCTCGGTGCCGTACCGGCCGGCCCGGCCGGCGCCGTAGAGCTGCGCCCGGACCCGGGAGGACAGCTCCTTGACCCTGGCGATCTGGACGTAGCGCAGCACCGCGTCGCTCAGCCCCGGTCGGTCCTGGCCCGGTGTCGGCTCGGCGAGCAGGTCCAGCAGCGCGTCGACCGCCCGGTGGTAGTTGCTCAGGATGGTGTCGTTGCTGAGCACCGCCGGCGGGATGGCCGGTCGGATGTCGACGACCTGGTCGTACGCCTCGAGCACCTCGGAGTAGGCGACCCGCCAGGAGGCGTCGGCGTCGGCCAACGGCTCGGCCGCCCGCCGGAGGTCCTCGACGGCGCGGTCGGTGGCCGACTGCAACGGCCGCAGGGCGGTGGCCGCCGCCTCGCGGTCGCCACCGCGGCGCAACTCGCCCAGCTCACCCGCCGAACGGTCCCGCTCCTGCTGGAGCTGGTCGACCACGGCGGTGATCTGCCGACCGATGCCGACCTGCCGGGAGAAGTCGTTCAACGTGGCCGTCCGACCGACCAGCGCGCTGGTCTGCACGCCCGCCAGCACCAGGAACGCCATCGACGGCACCAGCAGCACGGTGGCCAGCTTGGTGCTCATCCGCCAGTCCCGCAGCCGGAACGGCGAGCGGCGTCGATGCGGGACGACCCGGACGTCGAAGCGACGCCGACGGTGGTTCGACACCGCACCGATCGACGGGTCGGGACCTGCCGCCACCCTGCCTCCTCCGTCCTGCCGCGTCCACCGCGACCCGGGGAGCGGAGTCCATCCAACCAGGCTCGGTGGCGCTGTCAACGGCCCGGGCAGGGCGAAAGTTCAGGAAGGATACTGCGGGTGGGAACGTCCTGTCGTGGTCGGTGAGACCAGTTCGTCCGTCCGGCCGATGTCGGCGAGCGCCGCCGCCGCATCAAAGTGACCCAGGGCCACCAAAGCGGCTCCGGTGGCGCCGATCTCCGGGTTGCGTTGGTGCGACACCGGTCGCGGCGCGAGCGCGGCGGCGAACGCCTGCCGCCACCACACCGACGCGGCCACCGCGCCGCCGCCCAGCACCACCCCGACCGGCTTGTCGACTGTGGACTCCAGCACCGCGAGGTCCTCGGCGACCAGCTCACACAGCCCCTGCATGAGCCCGGCCAGGATGTCCACCGCCGTGGTGCTGAAACTCAGACCGCGCAGCTCGCCGGTGCCCGCCGGGGCCAACCCGGGCGCCCGGTCGCCGCCGAACCGGGGATCGGCCGGCCGGCCACCACCGACCGGCACCAGCGCCAGCGCCGCGTCCAGTTCGTCCCCGTGGGGCAGCCGCAGCTCCCGGTCCGCCCAGGCGAACAGGTTGCCACCGCTGGAGTACGCCGCCCCGGTCACCACGTGGTCGTGGTCGACCCGGTAGCGCCAGAGCCGCTCGGGCAGCCGCGGCAGCGGCTCGCCGGCCGGGATGCGCTGCATCAGGCGTACCGCCGCGGAGGTGCCCACCGTGACGGCGGCCCGGCTCGGGTCGGCGCAGCCCGAGCCGACGTTGGACGCGCCACCGTCGCCCACCGGCGGCGCCCACCGGGCCTCGGCCAACTGCGGCCAGCGGCGGGCCCGGTCGGGGCGGAGCCGGCCGTGCCAGTCCAACTCGCCCAGCGGCGGCAGGTCGCGGGGTCGTACGCCGGCCAGCGTCAGCGCCTCCTCGTCCCAGCGCAGGGTGACGAGATCGAGCAGGCCCGTGCCGGAGGCCTGCGAGATCGACATGGGCGCCGTCTGGAGCAACTCGCCCAGCACGTACTCCGGAAGGCCGACGAACCGGGTGATCGGCGTGCCCGACTGGTCCCGCAGCCAGGGCAGGCGCACCGGCCAGTAGGAGCGGTGCCACCAGCAGCCCGTGCGTTGGTGGAAGCCGTCCGGGTCGGCCGGGCCGGACGTGTCGCCGACCGGCGCGGGCCGGGTGTCCAACCAGGTGACGACCGGGCCCAGCGGGGTGCCGTCACGGTCGAGCGGAAGCACCGAGTGCCACTGCGCGGACGTCGCCACCATGCCCACGTCGTGCAGGTGCCCCGCCTCGGCCAACTCGTCCAGACACTCGACGAGGCTGGCGAGGTAGTCGGGGCCGGAGAGGGTGCCCGTGCCGTCGTCCCCGATGGCGATTTTGACCTTGCGCCGGGCCAGGGCGCCGGGCAGCGGCCGGGTTTCCCCGTCCAGCACCAGCCCGCGTACGGAGGAGGTGCCCAGGTCGAGCGCGAGAATGTTCATCGCCGGTCAAGTTACCCGGTGCCGGCCGCGCCGGGACGAGGGTCCGGCCCGGCACACCCGTACGCCGGAAGGGGTCCCGAGTGAGGCCTCGACCGCGTAAGGTGATGCGCATGCTCGCGCACCCAACCTCCTGGTGGCCCGCCGACCCGGCGGCCACCCCCCGCGCGTAGCTTCATCCACGCGGCCGCCACCGAGGCGGCCGCCGGATCTCCGGCCCGGATGGCCGCCCCCGATGGCGGCGCCCAGCGCCCACGGAGACCACGATGACCAGCCAGAACCCCCTGACCGACCTGCTCGCCGCCATCTCCCGGGGCGACGATCCCGGCCCCTTCGCGCTGCTGCGCCGCGAGGGCGCCGACGACCTGGAACTGTTCACCGGCCCGGTCGGCACCGTCGACCGGCTGGCGGACATCCCGCTGACCCCGGGTGAGCCCGGGGCGCGGACGTTGGCCCTGGTGCCGTACCGGCAGATCGCCGAGCGCGGCTTCGCCTGCGTCGACGACGACGCCCCGCTGGAGTGTCTCCAGGTCCGCGAACACGATCGGATTCCGCTGGCCGAGGCGCTTGCCGCGCTGCCCGACGAGCCGGTCCGCACCCGGGACGCCGCCTTCGACGTCAGCGACGAGGAGTACGCGCGGATCGTGCAGCAGGTGCTCACCGACGAGATCGGTCGCGGCGAGGGCGCCAACTTCGTCATCCACCGCACCCTGCACGCCACCGTGCTGGGTGCGCCGCTGGTGGCCGCGCTGGCCGCGCTGCGCCGGCTGTTGGTCGCCGAACGCGGCGCCTACTGGACGTTCGTGGTGCACACCGGCGCCCGCACCATGGTCGGGGCCAGCCCGGAACGGCACGTCAGCGTCGACGACGGGCTCGTCATGATGAACCCGATCAGCGGCACCTTCCGGCCCACCGGCGGCATCCCGGACCGGGCGGCGCTGCTGCGGTTCCTCGCCGATCCGAAGGAGATCGAGGAGCTGTACATGGTGCTCGACGAGGAGCTGAAGATGATGGCGACCGTCGCCGAGCACGGCGGCCAGGTCATCGGCCCTTATCTCAAGGAGATGTCGCACCTGGCCCACACCGAGTACCTGCTCGCCGGCCGGGGCACCCGCGACGTGCGGGAGGTGCTGCGGGAGACGATGTTCGCGCCCACCGTGACCGGCAGTCCGATGGAGAACGCCTGCCGGGTGATCGCCCGGCACGAGCGCCGGGGTCGGGGCTACTACGCGGGCGTGCTGGCGCTGCTCGGCCACGACGACGCCGGCCGGCAGACGCTGGACGCGCCGATCCTGATCCGTACCGCCGAGATCTCCCCGTCCGGTCGGCTGCGGGTGCCGGTCGGCGCCACCCTGGTCCGGCACTCGACGGCGGCCGGTGAGGTGGCCGAGACCCACGCCAAGGCGGCCGGGGTGCTGGCCGCGCTGGGTCTCGGCCCGGCGGCGTCCACCGGCGAGCGCGGGCCGGTCGTGCGGCTGGCCGACGACCCGGAGGTACGCGACGCGCTGGCCGCGCGTAACACGCCGCTGGCCCGGTTCTGGTTGGACCAGCGCTCGCCCGACGCGTCCGGGCTGCCCGGCCTGGCCGGGCTGCGGGCCCTGATCGTGGACGCGGAGGACACCTTCACCGGCATGTTGGCGCACCAACTGGGCGCGTTGGGTCTCGCGGTCACGTTGCGCCCGTGGCACGCCGGCGGCCCGGTCGACGGGTACGACCTGGTGGTGGCCGGGCCCGGCCCGGGTGACCCGGGCAGCCCGGACGATCCGAAGATGGCGGCGTTGCGGGACCTGCTCGGCGAGTTGCTGGCGTCCGGTCGACCCACCCTCGCGGTCTGCCTGGGGCACCAGGTGCTGGCCGGGCTGCTGGGGCTGCCCCTGCACCGCAGGGACGCGCCCTACCAGGGGCTGCAACGGGAGGTGACGCTGTTCGGCCGGTCCCGCCGGGTCGGCTTCTACTCCTCGTTCACCGCCCGCGCCCAGGTGGACCGGCTGGACACCGCGTACGGGACCGTGGAGCTGGCCCGGGACGTCCGCGACGGGTCCGTGCACGCCCTGCGTGGGCAGGGCTTCGCCGGGGTGCAGTTCCACCCGGAGTCGGTGCTCAGCCCGGACGGACTGACCGTGCTGACCGAGGTGTTGACCGACCTGCTGCCGGCGTCACGCCCGGTCGGCCAGGGTTAGCTCCCGGCCACGGCATGGTCACCGTCGTCCCGGGGTAGGGCTGAGGCGACCGGTGGCGCGGGCGGGTCGAGAGCCCCCGTCCGCGCCACCGGTCGCCTCAGCCGCCCAGGCCCTGCTTGAGCGCCGTGCCGATCAGCACCGCACGGCGGGCGGTGAGGGCGCAGGCGCCCAGCGCCACCGCGTCCGGGGCGATCTCCCCGTTGTTGCTGGTGTGCGAGGCGCCGTACGGGTTGCCGGCGATGAACTGGCTGGAGTCGGTGTAGCCGGGAGGGACCACCACACCACCCCAGTGGTAGAAGACGTTGAAGAGCGACGTCAACGTCGTCTCCTGACCACCGTGCGACGTCGCCGTGGAGGTGAAGGCCGCGTACACCTTGTTGGCCAGCGCGCCCTGCGCCCACAGCGGGCCGGTGGTGTCGATGAACTGCTTCAACTGCGCGGCGATCATGCCGTACCGGGTGGGCGAGCCGAAGATCGTCACGTCGGCCCAGGCCAGGTCGTCGATCATCGCCTCGGGAACGTCCTGGGTCTCCAGATGGTGCGCCTGCCAACCGGAGTTCGAGCGGATCGCCTCGTCCGGCGCGAGCTCCCGTACCTTGCGCAGGCGCACCTCCGCGCCGGCTTCCCCGGCGGCCTCACACGCGGCCTGCGCCATCTGGTAGGTGATGCCGGTGGCGCTGTAGTAGATCACCGCCACCTTCGTCTGGGCAGCCATCAGAGTTGTCCCCTTCTCGTCTCGGGTCAGCTCCCGCGACTACCCCGGCGGTGCGGAGACAAACGACGGATCGCGGTGTTCCGGTCGTCCGGGTTCAAGTTTTCCGCAAGTTCCCGGACGTTCCGATCCGGCCGTCCGCGCGGGCGGCGATCCTGATGCCAACCGGTGCCGGCGTGCGATCCTGCCGCCCCCTGGCACCGGCGCCTGAACGGGGGATCGCGCTCCGCCGGCAACGGCGCTGGCGCAGCGCGATCAGGGGTCCGCCGTCATCGAAGGCCCCGCCCGCTCAGCCCACCGGCCGGTCAGCGGACCAGCATCGTCATCAGCCGGTCCAGCTCGGCCGCCGGGTCGGCGGTGAGGCCGGTGTGTACCGGACCGGCCTGGATCATCGTGCTGCGCGGCGCGACCAGCCAGTGGAAGCGCTCACCGAGCCGCATACGGGTGGCCGGCCCGTCGCCGGAGCAGGTCCGGTCCAGCGACTCCAGCACCGCGGCGACGGCCGGCAGATCGACGTCGGGCGCCAGGGCGCGCGCCCGGTCGGCGTCCAGGTGCGTCCGCGCGGCCAGGAAGTCCCGCTGCTGGCAGTAGAGCAGCACACCCACGTTGATCTGTTCGCCGCGCTCGACGCGGGGCACCAGCCGGATGACGGCGTACTCGAAGGGATGCCTCACGCCGCGCTCCCCGCCGGCAGCCAGTCCGCCGGGTCGGCGACCCGCCGCGACAGGTGCGACACGTACGCCTCGCGCGCCTCGTCGGCCGAGTCGAAGTCGGCGGCGGTCAGCCACTGGGCCGGCACCAGCGCCAACACCTCCCGGAGGAGGTCGGGGGTGACCCGGGCGGCCAGCTCGTCGTTGGCCTCGGCAACCCGGTCGGCGTACGGCGCGAGCACGTGATCCTCGGCCCGGTAGGCGCGGTGCACGGCGGCGTCGGCGCGGGGCCAGTTGTGGTGGAAGTACAGCGCGGCGCCGTGGTCGATGAGCCACAGCTCCCGGTGCCAGATGAGCAGGTTGGGGTTGCGCCAGCTCCGGTCGACGTTCTCCACGTACGCGTCGAACCACAGCACCCGGGAGGCCAGCAGCGGATCGACGGGGTGCGCCACCGGGTCGAAGCCGAGCGCGCCCGGCAGGAAGTCCATCCCCAAGTTGGCGCCGCCGCTGTTGCGCAGCAGCTCCTGTACCTCCTGGTCGGGCTCGGCCCGGCCGATCACCGGGTCGATGTCGAGGACCACCAGCGGCGGCACCCGCAGGTCCAGCCGGCGGGCCAGCTCGCCGCAGATCACCTCGGCGACGAGCGCCTTGGGTCCCTGCCCGGCACCGGTGAACTTCGCGACGTACGTGCCGAGGTCGTCGGCCTCCACGACGCCCGGCAGTGAGCCACCCTCCCGCAGTGGGGTGACGTAGCGGATCGCGGTGACCTGGCGGAGCACGCCGCCCACCCTACTGTGATCTCCGGTCAGCGGGGTCGCTGGAGGCCGCGCAGCAGCAGGTCGACGAGGCGGCGGGGGTCGTAGTCCGGGTCGTTGTCGCGACTGACGCAGAGGTTGCCGATGCCGCGCATCAATTCGTACGGGCGCGTGCCGGGGGTGATCTCGCCCGCGTCGACGGAGGCGTCGAGCAGTTGCCCGCAGACCGGCACGAGGCGGTCGAGGAACCAGGCGTGCAGCGTGTCGAAGCCGCCGGCGTCCGACTGCAGCGCGCTCGCCAGGCCGTGCTTCGTGACCAGGAAGTCGGTGAAGAGGTCGACCCACTGGCGGAGGGCCGCCAGCGGGGAGGCGGCGTTCGCCAGCAGGGTCGGGCCCGCTTCGGCGCAGGCCTCGACCTGGTGGCGGTAGACGGCGACGACGAGGTCCGCCCGGGTCGGGAAGTGCCGGTAGATCGTCCCGATGCCGACCCCCGCGCGGGCCGCGATCTCCCGGATCGGCGCTTCGACGCCGGAGGTGACGAAGACCGCGGCGGCTGCCGTCAGGAGCGTCTGCTGGTTGCGCACCGCGTCGGCGCGGCGGCCTCGGGCCGGCATCTCCGGGGACTGGCTCGTCGCCGACACGGTTCTCCTCCACACGCCGTTTGGAAAACGGATCAGCGTTCCGTATATTAGTGGAACGGCGATCCGCTTCAACTGTAGCGGAGGCGGGGACACCCCTGCCGTGCCACCTCCGCACCACGGGAAGGCAACCATGACCACATCGACCCTCGTCGCCGACACCATCAGCACCCCGATCGTGTCCGTCGGCCCGATCACGCTGCCGGCCCCCGGCCGCGCCGTGGACCTGCAGGTACGCGTCTCCGCGCCGATGACCGGCACCCGGCTGCCGATCATCCTGCTCTCGCACGGCCACGGGCACTCGAACAACCTCTCCTCGCTCAACGGCTACGGGCCCCTCGCCAACCACTGGGCGGCACTCGGCTTCGTCGTGATCCAGCCGACCCATCTGGACTCGAAGACCCTGAGCCTCAACCCCGGCGACAACGAGGCACCGCTCTACTGGCGTTCACGGGCCCACGACATGACGCGCATCCTCGATGCGCTCGACACGATCGAGGCCGCCGTCACACAACTGCACGGCCGTCTGGACCGGGACAGGGTCGCCGTGGCCGGGCACTCCATGGGCGGGCACACCGCCAGCCTGCTGTTGGGCGCGCGGCTCACCGACCCGCACGACGGGACGCCCGTCGACCTGACCGAACCCCGGATCAGCGCGGGGGTGCTCCTCGCCGCCCCCGGCCGGGGCGGGGACGCGCTCAGCGAGTTCGCCCGGAGCTACGGGTTCTTCCAGACCACGGACTTCTCCGCGATGACGACGCCCGCGCTCGTCGTGGCCGGCGACCGGGACACCTCCGAGCACCTGACGGTGCGGGGCGCGCAGTGGCACGCCGACCCGTACGTCCTGTCCCCCGCCCCCAAGTCGCTCCTGACCCTCTTCGAGGCGGAGCACGGTCTCGGCGGGATCTCCGGCTACGACGCCGCCGAGACCACCGACGAGAACCCGCGACGGGTGGCGGCGGTCGCGGCGCTCACCGCGGCGTACCTGCGCAGCACGCTCTACCCGGGAGATCCCGCGTGGCAGTCCACCCGCGCGGCGCTCACCTCGGGGGTCGACGCGGTCGGACGGGTCGAGTCCAAATAGGCCGGGGTGGGGGCCAGCGGCACGCCCTGGCCCCCAGCCACCCGGGCCCGGTGTCAGTCGAGCTTGTCCCGTAGGTCGTCGACCTGGTTCTGGAGGCGGTCCACCGCGCCCTTGTTGTTGACGAACGTGGTGATGCCCGCAGCGAGGCCCAGGCCGATCAGGACCGCCAGGATGCTCAGCACCAGGCCGCCGATGGACACGCCCCGGCCGGTCACGCCCGGCCGGCGGGCCATCTTCAGCCCGACGATGCCGAGGACGATGCCGATGATGCCGAGCACCAGTCCGACCCAGGCGAGGATGGCCGTCAACACGCTGAACAGGCCGGCCACACCGAAGACCAGAGCGAAGGTGGCGGCCGCGCTGGTCTTGGCGCCGGTGGACGCCCGATGGGCCCGAGAATCGGCCGGTACGCCGGCACCGCGGGCCGGTTGGCTTGCGGCAGTCATGAGACTCCCTTCCGTACGCGCGGCGCGCGTACTTCCGGCCGGCCGCATTCCCACCGGCGCGGCGGTTAACCGTGCGTGTCGGTCCTCGGGCCTAGGCTGCGGCGTGGCGACCGGAAGGAGTGCGATGACTGCCGACCTCAGCGCGGCCGAAGCGCTGGCACTGCGGATGACCAGCCTGCTGCTGCGTCCGCCCGGCGGGCCGGGCACCGTCGCCGAGGTGGTCGAGTGGTTCGGGGCGATGCAGGCTCAGGACCTGGCGAGCGGGCTGTGGTCGCTCGGCGCCCGGCTGCCGGGGTGGACGGTGACCGACGTGCAGGGCGCGCTGGAACGCCGCGAGGCGCTGCGCACCTGGCCGATGCGGGGCACCGTGCACCTCATCCCGCCCGCCGACACCTGCTGGATGCTGGAGCTGACCGGCGTACGCGCGCTGGCGGGCTCGGCGACCCGGCGCGTACAGCTCGGGCTGACCGAGGCCGACGAGGCGCGGGCGCTCGACGTACTCGGCGTCGCGCTGGCCGGCGGCGGCCGGCTCAGCCGGGCGCAGTGTCTCGCCACCCTGCGCGCGGCCGGCATCGGCACCGACGGCCAGCGCGGCTACCACCTGCTCTGGTACGCGAGCGTGCGCGGGGTGACCTGTGTGGCGCCCACCATCGGCACCGAGCAGACGTTCGTCCTGCTCGACGAGTGGGCGCCGGAGCAACGCCGCCCGGAGCGGGACGAGGCGTTGGCGCTGCTCGCCCACCGCTACGTCCGGGGCCACGGGCCGGTCACCGACCGCGAGTTCGCCGGGTGGAGCGGCCTCACCCTGACCGACGCGCGGCGCGGCCTGACCGCCGCCGCCGACCTGCTGAGCACGGTACGCGTCGACGGCGAGCCGATGTACGTGGACGCGGCACTGGCCGACATCCCGCGCGCCCCGGCGCCCGAGGTGCTCGCGTTGCCGGGCTTCGACGAGTACCTCCTCGGCTACCGGGACCGCACGCTGATGCTCGACCCCGCGCACCGGGCGGCCGTGGTGCCGGGTAACAACGGCATCTTCCAGGCCACCGTGGTCCGCGCCGGTCGCGTGGTCGGCGTGTGGAAGCGCAAGGTCGGCCGGCAGGCCGTCACCCTGACGGTACGGCCGCTGGTGCCGATGACCGCCGCCGAACGGGTCGAGGTCGAGCGGGCGCTGACCCGGTACGCGGACTTCCTCGGACTGCCACCACGGTTCGACTGGTTGACCTGAACGGGCGGGCTACTGGCCGACCCGGGTGGGGCGGCCTACTGGCCGGCCTGACCGGGTGGCCTACGGGCCGGCCGGGTCGGGTGGCCTATCTCCGACCGGGTCCGGGGTGGTCCGCCGACCGGCCTTCTCCCCGGCCCGGTCGGGCGGGGTCGTCCGGGGACGGGCGGCGGTGAGCAGGTGGACGATCCGGGCCACGCCGGGGTCCGTCCGGATCTGCGCCACGCTGGCCGGCAGCGGCAGCCGCCAGTTCGGATACTCGTCGACGGTGCCCGGCATGTTGGGTTGGCGCACCTCCCCCAGCACATCGTAGAGGGACACGCCGAGCAGTCGTGACGGGCTGGCCGCGAGCGCGGCGTGCATCGCCACCACCACGTCACCGTCGGCCGGGTCACCGTCGGCCCCCGCCCCGGAACCGACCTCGGGCCCGGCGGCGGCCTCTGCTTCGGCGGCGGCCTCGGCCCCGGCGGCGGCCCCTGCTTCGGCGGCGCGCGAGCCGGGCAGCAGCGCCTCGTTGCGCAGCATCGCCAGCAGCCGCTCGCGGTCGGTGGCGGCCCGGGCGCGTTCGACGGCCACGTCGGTGCCGAGCAGCTTCAACTCGTCACGCACCCGCACGTGCTCGCCGGTCAGGAATCCCGGGGCGGTCGGCAGGTCGTGGGTGCTGATCGTGGCGAGGGCGTTCGTGGGCCAGCGGGTCGGTGGGGTGAACTCGCCGTCGTCGTCCCGGGCGAACCACAGCACCGTCGAGCCGAGCATGTTGCGCCCACGCAGCCCGCGGGTCACCGCCGGCTGGACCGTGCCCAGGTCCTCGCCGACGACCACCGCGCCGGCCCGGTGCGCCTCCAGCGCCAGGATGCCGAGCATCGCCTCGGCGTCGTACCGCACGTAGGTGCCCTCGGCGGCCCCGGCGCCCGGCGGCACCCACCACAGTCGCCAGAGCCCGGCGACGTGGTCGACCCGCAGGCCGCCCGCGTGCCGCAGGGTCCGCCGCAGCATGTCCCGGTACGCCGCGTACCCGGTCTCGGCGAGCCGGTCCGGTCGCCACGCGGCGAGGCCCCAGTCCTGGCCGAGCTGGTTGAAGTCGTCCGGGGGCGCGCCGACCCGTACCCCCTGGGCCAGGACGTCGGCGAGCTGCCAGCCGTCCGCGCCGCCCGGGTCGATGCCGACGGCCAGGTCGTGCACCACGCCGACCGGCATGCCCGTCGACCGGGCCGCCGCCGTCACGGCGTCGAGCTGCTCGTCACAGAGGTGTTGCAGCCAGGCGTGGAACGCCACCCGGTCGGCGAGTTGGCGACGCTGCTCGGCGACCGCCGGGGCGTCCGGGTGGTGCAGCTCCGCCGGCCACGCCCGCCAGTCGTTGCCGTGCCGCTCCGCCAGCGCGCACCAGGTGGCGAAGCTGGTCAGCGCCGGGTCCGCGTCGAGGTCCACCGCCGGGGCGTACGGGTGCAGCAGCTCCAACGCGTGCCGCTTGGCGGCCCACACCTCGTCGTAGTCGATCAGGTCCCGGCGGTCGGGGCGTAACGCGTCGACCACCGCCCGGGTGGCCGGGTCCGCCGCCGTGTACGCGGTGGTGTCGCTGACGCGCAGGTAGAGCGGATTCACGAAGCGTCGGCTGGCCGGCGAGTACGGCGACGCGGCCACCGGGTGCGCCGGTCCGACCGCGTGCAGCGGGTTGAGCAGCACCAGTCCGGCGCCCGTTCCGCCCGCCCATCCGGTGAAGTCGGCCAGGTCGCCGAGGTCGCCCATGCCCCAGGACCGCTCGGAGCTGAGCGCGTAGAGCTGGAGCATCCAACCCCAGGTGCGGGGCGGCACGGGCAGCCGCCGGGGCACCACGACGAGGGTCACGTCCCGCCCGTCACAGGCCAGCCGGTGCCAGCCCAGCGGCAGGTCAGCGGGCAGCTGCGCGTCAACCGTCCGGCGACCACCGTCCTCCAGGGACACCACACCCGGGCCGGGCAGCACGTGTGTCGCGCCCTCGGCAAGCACCAGGGTCGGCGGCAGCGCGGTCCGGTCCACCGCGCGGGCGGCGGCGAGCGCGTCGGCGATCGCGGCGGGGCTGGTGGCGTCCACGCCGAGCAGCCCGAGCACGCCGACGACCGTCTCCGACGCGACCTCGACGCGGCGGTGCCGCCAGTCCTCGTACCAGGTGGACACGCCGTGCGCGGCGGCCAACGCCACAAGTCCCCGATCCATCACCAACCCACCCTGCCACGCCCACCCCCGTGCCGCAGCACCACACGCCCCCGCTCCCCTTCCCGCGATCTTGCACTTTCTGCGGCGACATAAAGGACCTTCCCCTCCATGTCGACGACACAAAGTGCAAGATCGACGGGGCCGGGGCCGGGGCCGGGGCCGGGTTAGTGGGACTTGTCGAGGGTTAGGTTGCGGCCGGTGGATGGGTCGAAGAGGTGGATCTTTTCCAGGTTGAACCAGGCTCGGCGGGATTGCCCTTCGGCGGCGCCGGACTCGGCGGACAGTCGGGTCACCAGGTTGCCGCCGCCGCCGGCGAAGTCGCCCGCACCCGCGTCCGCGGCCAACTCCTCCAACTCGGCGGCGCTGGCCCGCTCACCCTCCACGGTGAAGTACACGTACTTGTCCGAGCCCATCGACTCGACGATCTCCACCGGGGCTTCGAACTCCAGACCCCGGCGGCGGGTCTCGTCGTCGACCAGCTCGGCGTCCTCGAAGTGCTCGGGCCGGATGCCGAGGATCAGTTCGCGGGGCGCGTCGGCCGCCTCCAGCTCCCGGCGCAACCGGTCGTCGAGCGGCACGTCGCCCAGGGCGGTCCGCAGGCTGCCGTCCTGCACCGCCGCGTGCAGGAAGTTCATCGACGGCGAACCGATGAAGCCCGCCACGAAGAGGTTGCGCGGGTGGTCGTACAGCTCCTGCGGAGGGCCGACCTGCTGCACCGCGCCACCCCGCATGATCACCACCCGGTCGCCGAGGGTCATCGCCTCGGTCTGGTCGTGGGTGACGTAGACGGTGGTGGTGCCGAGCTGCTTCTGCAACCGGGACACCACCGTGCGCATCTGCACCCGCAGCTTCGCGTCGAGGTTGGACAGCGGCTCGTCCATGAGGAACGCCTTGGGCTGGCGGACGATCGCCCGGCCCATCGCCACCCGCTGCCGCTGACCACCCGAAAGGTTCGCGGGTTTACGGTCCAGCAGCGCGGTCAGCTCCAGCACCTTGGCGGCCTCGTCGACCTTGGAGTTGATCGTCTCCTTGTCCAGCTTCGCCAGCCGCAGCGGGAACGCCATGTTCTCCCGCACGGTCATGTTCGGATACAGCGCGTACGACTGGAACACCATGGCGATGTCCCGGTCCCTCGGCGCCTTGTCGTTGACCCGCTGGCCGCCGATGCGCAGCTCGCCGGAGCTGATGTCCTCCAGCCCGGCGATCATGTTGAGGGTGGTGGACTTTCCGCAGCCGGAGGGGCCGACCAGGATCACGAACTCGCCGTCGGCGATCTCCAGGTCGACGTCCTGCACGGCGACGGTCCCGTCCGGGAAACTCTTGCTCACCTTGTCGAGCACGATGTCAGCCATGACTACCCACCTATCCCTTGACTGCGCCGGAGGTCAGGCCGGAGACGATGCGGCGCTGGAAGAAGAGGACGAACAAGATGATCGGTACGGTGATCACCACGGCGGCGGCGCAGATCGCCCCGGTGGGGTCCTCGAACTGGGACGCGCCAGTGAAGAACGACAGCGCCGCCGGCACCGTGCGGGACCGCTCGGTGGAGGTCAGCGAGATGGCGAACAGGAAGTCGTTCCAGCAGAAGATGAAGACCAGGATCGCCGTGGTGAACAGGCCGGGCGCGGCCAGCGGGGCGATCACCCGCCGGAACGCCTGGGCCTGCGTGGCGCCGTCCATCTTCGCCGCCTTCTCCAGGTCCCACGGGATCTGCTTGAAGAACGCCGACAGCGTGTAGATCGCCAGCGGCAGCGCGAAGGTGATGTACGGCAGGATCAGTCCGGGCCAGGTGTCGAAGATCCCGAGCTGCCGTTCGATCTCGAACAGCGGCGACACCAGTGACACCTGCGGGAACATCGCGATCAGCAGGGAGATACCGACCAGCAGCTTCTTGCCCGGGAAATCCAGCCGGCTGATGGCGTACGCGGCCATCGCACCGAGGACCACCGCGATCAGCGTGGCGATCAGTGCGATGCCGATGGAGTTGACAAGCGCTCGGACGAACTGGTCGGTGTCGAAGATCGTCCGGTAGTTGTCCAGCGTCCACTCGCGGGGGATGAACTTCCCGTCGGTGAGGGTGGCCGGCGTCTTGAACGACAGCGAGGCGATCCACAGCACCGGGACCAGCGCGAAGACGACCACGAGGATGTCCAGCAGGCCCCAGCGCAGCTTCGCGCGGGTGGTGGTTTCCGCGGCCATGTCAGCGCCTCTCCCCATCGTCGCTACCGGGGGCAGCGGTACCGAACAGCTTCACGAAGACGAACGCGATGATCGCCACGGTGAGGAAGACGAGCACCGACATCGTCGAGCCGATGCCGAGGTTGAGACCCCGCAGGAGGTTGTTGTAGGCGAGCATCGACACCGACGAGGTCTCGTTGCCTCCGGCGGTCAACACGAAGATGTTGTCGAACACGCGGAACGCGTCGAGCGTGCGGAACAGCAGCGCGACCAGGATCGCCGGCTTCATCACCGGCAGCATCACCTTGGTGAACTTCTGCCAGGCTGTCGCGCCGTCGGTGGAGGCGGCCTTGAGCAGGTCGTCCGGCACCAGGGCCAGCCCGGCCATCAGCAGCAGCGCCATGAACGGCGTGGTCTTCCAGATCTCGGCCAGCATGATGATCGCCAGCGAGCTGGCCCGCTCGGTGAGCGGAGCGCCGTCGCTGAACAGGTCGGCCAGGTAGCCGGTGCCGGGTGTCCAGGCGTACCGCCAGGAGAAGGCGGCGACGACCGTGACGATGCCGTACGGGATGAGCGCCGCGGTACGGACGATGCCCCGCCCGACGAGCGTACGGTGCATGATCAGCGCCAGCCCCATGCCGAGCACCAGCTCGACGGCCACGGTGACCACCGTGATCAGCGCGGTCACCCCGAACGCCGTCCACCAGAACTCGTTGCTGAGCACGGTGACGTAGTTCTCCAACCCGACGAACTCGCGCTGGTCGGGAAAGCGCAGGTCGTAGCGCTGCAACGACAGCCAGACCGAGTAGATGATCGGGTACGCGGTCACCAGGACCATGACCAGCGCGGCGGGCGCGCAGAGCAGCCAACCGAGCCGGCGCTCGGCCTTCTTGTTCTCGCTCAGCGGCGGCTTGCGGCGACCGCCGCGCTGGGTGGGTACGGCGGCGCGCTGGCCGTCGGTCACCTCGGTCGCCTCGGTCGACTCAGTGGTGGCGGGCCGGGTCATGGCAGCACCCCCTTCGATTCCAGGGCGTCGGCGATGGCGTCGCGCAGCTCGTCGGCGGTCTGCTGCGGGCGGATCCCGGACGGCGGCGACAGGATCGCCGACATGACGGTGGAGATGCTCTGGTAGGCGGGGGTCAGGGGGCGGGTCGCCGGGTCCTTCAGCTCTTCCAGGATGGTGTCCTTCATCGGGTACGCCTCGGCCATCTCCGGCTCGTCGAAGACGGCCTCGATGGTCGGCGGCACGCCGTCGTTGATCGCGGAGAACTTCTGGTGCTCCGCGCTGCGCAGGCACCGCGCGGCCTCGAACGACAGCTCCGGGTGCTTCGAGTACGAGCTGACGGCCAGGTTCACCCCGCCGATGGTGACCTTGCTGGGGGTGCCCTCGTCGACGCCCGGCACGCGGGCCCAGCCGACCTGCTTGGCCAGCTCCGGGTTGGCCTCCTGAAGGGCCGGGTAGACGAACGGCCAGTTCACCTGGAACGCGCCCGACCCGGACTGGAACTCCAGCCGGACCGGGTCCTCGGTGGCGTTGCTGAACGACGGCGAGGTGACGCCCGACGTGGCGAACTTCTGCAACTGCTCCAGCGCCCGGACCGTGCCGTCGTCCATCACGGCCTTCTTGCCGTCGTCGGAGAGGACCTTGCCGCCCGCGCTCTCGGCCAGGGTGTTGTAGAGGACGACCAGACCCTCGTACTGCGCGCCCATGGTGAGCACCTGGTACGGCTTGCCCTGGTCCTTGAGCTGCCGGGCAGCGGTGATCATCTGGTCCCAGGTGGTCGGTGGCTGCGGCACCAGGTCCTTGCGGTACCAGAGCAACTGCACGTTGGTGTTCTTCGGCGCGGCGTAGAGCTTGTCCTCGTAGCGGGCGGTCGCCAGCGGCCCGGCGAGGGTGCCCTGCTCGACCTCGGCCTTGTCCTGGCCGGTCCACTCGCGGATCCAGTCGGCGCTGGCGAACTCCTGGGTCCAGGTGACGTCCAGGCCGAGGATGTCCATGCCGGTGTCCTCGGCGGCAAGCCGGCGCACCATCTGTACCCGCTGGTCGTCGGCCTGTCGGGGCAGCACCCGGTAGGCGATCTTGTACCGTCCCTGGGCCTGCGTGTTGCAGTCGTCGACGACCTTCTGCAGGTTCTGCTCGGGCGGGTAGTACAGGTTGAGCGTCGGTGGTCCACCGTCATCGGCTGCGCCACACGCGGCGAGCGGCGCGACCAGCGCCAGCGCGGCGGCAGCCGCCCCGACCCGGGCAACCGGCCGGCGTCGGTGTCGGTGTCGGGCCGTTTCGGGGTCCGTCATCGCCTTCCCCCTCTCGTGCACAACGGACCGGGGAGGGCATCCGTGCCCCGGCGCACGGTGAGCTGTCTCCGAGCCCAGGAGCTGCGAAAACGCCCCGCTCGGGTACTCCGTGCGGCTACACTGCCCCACTCCCCACGCCGCGAAACCTGCCGGCAACACGGCAGGCTCCCACCCCCACCAAACCCCCAACCCCCACCCCACCCCCACCCCAACCCCCCTCTCAGCCCTGTTGATCAAGAGGTTTGGGGCGGGGTAGAAGGCGGTGGAGGCGCACACCGCGTGTTGCT